>CAZKRQ010000218.1:0-3588 GCA_964555125.1 uncultured Oscillospiraceae bacterium | reverse complement strand
GCAGCAGCGCGGGCTCTCGGGCCTGGCGTGCGCCTATGGGATCCCGGGCACGGTGGGGGGCGCGGTTTTTATGAACGCGGGCGCCTATGGCGGCGAGATCAAGGACGTGTGCGCCGGCGCGACGCTGCTCGACGCGGCGGGGGAGACGGTGCGGGCCGGCGCAAAGCAGCTCGATTTCTCCTACCGCCACAGCGCCGTTCAGGAGAGCGGCGACGTCGTTCTGGACGCCGTCTTTACCTTCTCGCGCGGCGACGCCGGGGCGATCCGCCGGCGCATGGAGGAGCACATGGCCGCGCGGCGCGAAAAGCAGCCGCTCAACCTGCCCAGCTGCGGCAGCGCTTTTAAGCGGCCCGAGGGCGCTTACGCCTCCAGACTGATCGACGACTGCGGCCTTCGGGGCTTCGCGGTCGGCGGCGCGCAGGTCAGCGAGAAGCACTGCGGCTTTATCGTCAACCGGGGCGGGGCGACGTCGGCCGAGATTTTGCGTCTGGCCGAAGAGGTCGCCGGTATTGTCCGCGAAAAAACCGGCTATATTCTGGAGCCGGAAATCAGGATTCTCAAATAGGAGGAACGGCGATGGAGGTCGTCATCATCACGGGGCTTTCGGGCGCGGGCAAGTCTCAGGCTGTCAACGCGCTTGAGGATATTGGCTATTTTTGCATCGACAATATGCCTCCCTCGCTCATCCCGCGCTTCGCGGAGATGTCGAAGCAGCTCAACAAATACAACAACGTCGCGATTGTGACCGACGTGCGCACGGGCGAATACTTCGAGGGCTTTTTTGACGCGATCGAGGAGCTCGGGCGCATCGAGGTGCGCTGTAAAATTCTGTTTCTCGAGGCGTCCGACGAGTGTATCGAGAGGCGCTATCGCGCGACGCGGCGCAAGCATCCCCTCGCGACGGGGGAAAACGTCTCGCTCGAGGAGGCGATCCACGACGAGCGCCAGCTGCTCAAGCCGGTGCAGGATATGGCGAACTACCGCATTGACACGACCTATCTGTCAATCGGCGAGCTCAAGGACCGCATCGTCTCTCTGTTTTTGCAGAACGCGAATATGTCGATGATGGTGCGCTGCATGTCCTTCGGCTTTAAATACGGCGTACCCGGGGAGGCCGACCTTATGCTCGACGTCCGCTGCCTGCCCAACCCGTTTTATGTCGACGAACTCAAGGAAAAAACCGGGTTGGACAGGCCCGTTCGCGATTATGTCTTCGCGTGCGAACACACGGGCGAGCTGACGAGGCGGTTTTACGACATGATCGATTACCTCCTGCCTCTCTATAAAAAAGAAGGCAAGAGCCAGCTCATCATCGCCGTCGGCTGCACGGGGGGCAAGCACCGCTCGGTCGCCATTGCGGAGGACCTCTGCGCCCACATTGTCGGCCTCGACTTTAACTGCGGCACGATTCACCGCGACATCAACAAGCTGCTTTGACGCGCCGGCGGCGCAATTCACTTAAATCCAGGGTGTTTTTTCATGACTTTCTGCGCTCAATGTAAACAGGATCTGGCCGAAGCCGAGCTGGAGCACAGCTGCTGCGCGGGCGCACAGCTTTACGGCATGTTGTTGTTCTCGCGGCGCTTTTCCCGCCGCGGAATCGAATTTCAAAGCGAGCACGCCTTTGTGGCGGACCGGCTGGTGACGCTGCTCACCGCGTGGGGGATCGCCGAAACGGCGATCCGGACCCAGGCGGGCGCGCGGGACCACCTCGTCCTGATCGAGGACACGCGCGCGGCCGACCGTCTGCTCACCGACTTTGGCTATACAGGGGACGAGCTGAGCCTTCGCGTGCTGGACGACAATTTTGTGTGCGAAAGTTGCCTCGCCGCGTTTCTGGGCGGCTGCTTTCTCGCGGGCGGCACCATCACCGACCCGAAGGTCAACTATCACCTCGAGTTCGTGTCCCATAAATCCAACCTCATCGCCGATCTCGCCGGTCTCCTCGCGCGCGCCGGCTTCTCGCCGGGCGCGACGACCCGCAGCTTCAAAAAGGTGCTCTATATCAAAAACAGCGCTCAAATCGAGGACTTCCTCACCTACATTGGTGCGGTCGGCTCCTCCCTCGAGCTCATGGCGACCAAGGTCTATAAGGACATCAAAAACCGCACAAACCGGCGGGTCAATTGTGAAAACGCCAACATCGACAAGGCGGTCGCGGCGGCGGCGAGCGATATTGAGTCGATCGAATATATTTTGCAGAACAAGGGCCGGCTTCCCGAAGAGCTGCGGGAGCTCGCGCAGCTCAGGGTGGAGAACCCCGAGCTTTCTCTGGCCGAGCTCGGCGCGCTGACGGCGAAGCCGCTGACCAAATCGGGCGTGAGCCACAGAATGCGAAGAATCCGGGAAACGGCGCGCCGGCTTCGGGAGGAAACGGATGGAAATTAAACGGGATCAATTTGTACATCTGCACCTGCACACCGAATACAGCCTGCTTGACGGCGCCTGCCGCATCAAGCCGCTGATGGAGCGCGTTCGCGAGAACGGGCAGACCGCCGTCGCGATCACCGATCACGGCGTGATGTACGGCTGCGTCGAGTTCTATAAGGCCGCGAAAAAGGCGGGCGTCAAGCCGATCATCGGCTGCGAGGCCTATGTCGCGGCGCGCACGAGGCACGACAAGGTGCACCGCTTTGACTCGTCGAGCTATCACCTTGTGCTGCTGTGCAAAAACGAGACGGGGTATCGCAATCTCATCAAGATGATCAGCCTGGCGAATACGGAGGGCTTTTATGTCAAGCCGCGCATCGACCACGAGCTGCTCGCGCAGTATCACGAGGGTCTCGTCTGCCTGTCCGCCTGCCTTGCCGGAGAGATTCCGCAGGCGCTGCTCTCGGATGAATACGACCGCGCGCGGCAGATCTCGATCTGGTATAAGGAGCTGTTCGGCGATTACTATTATATCGAAGTTCAGGATCACGGCATCGAGGAGCAGCAGCAGATCCTGCCCGATCTCATCCGCCTCGCGCGCGAGCTCGACATCGAGCTGGCCGCCACCAACGACTGCCACTATAACCGGCGCGAGGACAGCGTCATGCAGCACGCGCTGATCTGCGTGCAGACCAACAAGACGTTTGACGACGACGATGTGCTTGAGTTTAAGACCGACAATTTTTATGTGCGCTCGACCGAGGAGATGGCGGAGCTGTTCGCCGCCGTCCCCGACGCGGTGACCAACACCGCGAAAATCGCGGATAAGTGCCAGTATGATTTTGAGTTCGGCGCAACCAAGCTGCCGCATTACACGACGCCCGACGGCACGGAGAACCTGGCCTTTTTCAAAAAGCTCTGCACCGAGGGCATCCGCCGCCGCTACGGCGAGAACCCGCCCGACGCCTATCTCGAAAGGCTCGAGTATGAGATGGGCGTGATCGAGAAGATGGGCTATGTCGATTATTTCCTGATCGTGTGGGATTTCATCAACTACGCCAGAGAGCACGACATCCCCGTCGGGCCGGGACGCGGCTCGGGCGCGGGCAGCATCTGCGCTTACAGTATGCGCATCACCGACATTGACCCGATGAAATACAACCTGCTGTTCGAGCGCTTTCTCAACCCCGACCGAATCTCGCTCCCCGATATCGACAT
>CAZKRQ010000217.1:3007-3918 GCA_964555125.1 uncultured Oscillospiraceae bacterium | reverse complement strand
AGCTCATCACCCGATGGGGAATGCCGTTGGCGGCGAGCGCGCGGCTCAGGATATAGCTCTGGCAGGCGACCATTCCCTGGCGCCGCCCCTGTGACCCGCTGCCGTCGACCAGAATATCGACGGCGAAGTCGGATTCCAGCCCGTTGACGCGCCGGTCAAACAGCTTTCCCGCCGGTGCGCGGCCGACCCGCCAGAGGCGATTCGCGACGACGGCGCCGGTGTCGGCCGGCTCGCTCTCGGGCTCGGTGCGCCGCAGCAGCGCGCGGCGCAGCAGCGAGGTCAGCGCATAGATGTTCTGTTTGACGACGCGGTGGTTGTGGTGATAATCCCGTTCATTGTGGTGGCGATGCTGCTCGGCGAGCTTGTAGTGGACGGTGTTCTGCGGCGCGCCGCGCAGCAGGCCGCCGGTCAGATACAGATGGCGGTCCGCGTGCAGGCCGGTGCACAGCGCGGCCTCGAGCGCGGCGCGCTCGTTTTCGCTCAGCAGGCTCTCGCCAAAAACCTTGGCCATATAGGTGCGCATCCGCGCGGCCTGCTTCTCGTCGAATTCCTGTATTTCGCCGCGCAGGGTGTGCCATTTCTCGTCGCCCGTGTTGACCTGCCCCGGCGACGAATCGGCATAGTCGAGCGCCTCGCGCGCGTCGAGCAGGCCGGCCTCGACCAGCTCCTGCAAGGAGACGGCCTGCGTTTCCTCAAGGCTATAGCCGCGTTTGCCGAAGGCCGGGTCGATATAGCGGTCATACAGCGTGTGCAGCGCGGCGATCACAGGCTGCGCACTGCTTTTTTGCCCGCCGTCCGGGACGCCGCGCAGGCGCGCTTGCAGCGCGCAGCCGGCGGCTTCAAGCCCGTGCAGCACAGACAGCCCGCCCGCGAGCGCCTTTGGGCAGGCGCCGCCCCGGCCGAGCTTGTCG
>CAZKRQ010000217.1:0-2997 GCA_964555125.1 uncultured Oscillospiraceae bacterium | reverse complement strand
CTGTCCGGCGGCGTCCTGCGTCAAGTGCGCAAAATCGCTCTCCAGCGCGTCGCCGTAGGCGCGCTCGCGCATCTCGCGCACCCCCTTGCGCGCCGACTGCGTCGCCTGCGAGACGGCCGCGTCCAGCGCGAGCGAGACCGCGCGGGAGAGAAGGGCCGCGTCCGCGCCGAGATACTGCTTTTGCAGGCAGAAGAGCAGAATCGGGTCGAGGCCGAACAGGCGGTTCGCGGCGCCGAGCTTGACCGCCTCGAAGAGCGCGCGTGCCTGCGACTGGCCCAGCGAAGCGGGGTCGACGCCGGCGCGCAGGGTGTGGTCGCCGCCCACCGTCCACATGAGGTTGCGCGCCCGCAGGGAGAGCTCCGCGCCGCTCACGCGTCGAATACGTCGGCGGCGGTCCACGCGTCGGGCAGGCGGGTCGCCATCACGTCCTCTATAATGTCCCGTTCAAACAGGTCGAAGCTCTTGTTCGCGAGGCCCATGCGCACCGCGCTTTTGACCGGCACGCCCCGGCGGATCACGCCGAGCGCGTCGATGAGGCCGCGCAGGTCGATCGACTTTGTCGAGAGCTCGCCGTTGCGGTTTTTGTCGACCAGATCGAGAAAGAGACCCGAGAACTGCTCGCGCGCCGTGGGGCGCAGCGCGGGGTATTTGTCGCTGAGAATGCGGCCGAGCGTGTCCTCGTCGGGCATCGGCATTTCCACCACGAGAAAGCGGGAGACCAGAGCCTCGTTGAGCTCGCGGGTGCCGGCATAGCCATAATTCATCGTGCCGATAAAGCGGGTCGCGTCGTGCAGCCGGATGCGGTCGTAGCCCGGCACGTCGATGATGCGGCGGTGGTCGAGCGTCGCGTGCAGCACGGCCGCGGCCTCATTTTTCGCCATATTGATCTCGTCGAGCACGCCGAAGCCGCCCTCCTCCGCGCAGCGATAGACGACCCCCTTGCGCAGCGTCACCGCGCCGTCGGCAAAGGTGTCGCAGCCGATGAGGGCGGCGCTGTCCGTGTTGACGTGAAAGCTCACGTTGTAGACAGGGCGCCCGAACATCCAGGCAAGATTTTCTGCAAGAACGTTTTTCCCGGTCGCCTTCGGACCGCTCAGCAGCAGGTTTGCGCCCTCGAGCAGCGCGGCGGCCGCCATCTGCAAGATCTCTTCGCCGTAATACCGAAAGGCCGGCTCAAATACGCGGCCCGAGGCGGGCGAGGGATGCGTTTTGCGAAATTCCTCGATGGCCCCGGCGAGCTCGGGCCCAACCATCTGCAATGTCGTCATCATTGGATTTCCTCATCTGTATTGATTTGATTGCGGGTCAAACGGATTCTCTTTTCATCTGCGCGCCGCTTTTTCTTCGCAGGAGGACAAGACAGATTATGAAAACGGCGCAAGAGAAAATCTCAAGACCCAAAAGCAAAGCGTCGGGTATCGGCGTATGGCGGTATAAGATGAAATCCGGCAAATTGGCGGCCGCGTGGGAAAGCATGCACACCCAGAGCGACTGATATTTGCAGAAAATATAGCCCAGGATCGCGCCCATCAGCGCGGAGCCCAGCGCCAGGATCCCGCCGCCCGCCGAGAGGTGCATACACCCGAACAGCAAAGAGCTGACGGCGATCGCGGCGGCGGGGCGGCCCGTCTTCTCGGCGCGCGTGTAGACGATGCCCCTCAGGGCAACCTCCTCGCAGACCGGCGCGATCAACAGCAGATTTACCGCCATCATGAGCAAGCCCAGCGCGGGGGCGATCTGGGAATAATAGCGAGCGGAAGCTGAAATCAGCGCGGAATTTTCGGGCGGCGCGCCGTATGTCGCCAGCGCGAATAAAAAGGAATAGGAGAACGACAGCAGCAGAGGAAGCGGAAGCTCCCTTGCCTGAAAGGGATGAAGCTTCCACTCCGCCTTGATCTCCTTTTTTCGGATCTTAAAAACCAGATAAAGGAGCAGAACGGTCGCGAGCCCTGAAAGAGCGGTGATTCCCAAAAGGTTGTGATTGGCAAATTCGATGATCGATTTCTCGTCGCGTATCCCGGCGGCCGCGCCGATCCCCATAAAGAGGACAGAGAAGAGCGTTTGAAGCAGGACCGTCAGCATGAGATACAGAATAAAAAAACCGATTGCTTTTAGTATACCCTTCATCCGTTTTGTCGCTTTCCTGTCAGCAAAGATGAATTTATTATAGCAGCAGAAGGCGAAAGCGTCAAAAAAAAGCTTTGCGCGTTGCGCAAAGCTCTGGATAAACCGGCGGGGAAAAATCAATAGTTTTCGGCCTTAAGCTGGAAATAGGACTGCGGATGGCTGCAAACGGGGCAAACCTCGGGCGCTTTTTTGCCGACGACGATATGGCCGCAGTTGCGGCACTGCCAGACCATGTCGCCCTCGCGGGAGAACACGAGGCCGTCCTTGACGTTGGCGAGCAGCTTGCGGTAGCGCTCCTCGTGCTCCTTTTCAATGTTTGCGACCTGCTCAAAGAGGAACGCGATCTTGTCAAAGCCCTCTTCTTTGGCGGTTTTGGCGAAGCCGGCATACATGTCGGTCCACTCGAAGTTCTCGCCCTCGGCGGCGTCGAGCAGATTGGCTGCCGTGTCGGGCACTGCGCCGTCATGCAGCAGCTTAAACCACATCTTCGCGTGCTCTTTTTCGTTGGCGGCGGTCTCCTCAAAGATGTCGGCGATCTGCTCATAGCCGTCCTTGCGCGCCCTGGAGGCGTAGTAGCTGTACTTATTGCGCGCCTGCGATTCGCCCGCAAACGCGGTCATGAGATTCTGTTCTGTTTTGGAGCCCTTGAGATTTGCCATTCCTGTTTACCTCGTTTTTTATTATTTCCGGCCGCCGCACGGGGCGAGCGGCCGTTGCTTGGCTTAAAGTGAGCGCGCCGCCGCCACGCTTTCGTCTGGGCGGCGCTGTGTTTATATTGCCAGACAATCCGCGTTGTGTCAAGTCATTTCGTTCGCCTTTTTTCCCGGCATGGAGAGACGCCCGCTTTAAATGTAAGAGAAAGTCGTTTTG
>CAZKRQ010000216.1:0-3929 GCA_964555125.1 uncultured Oscillospiraceae bacterium | reverse complement strand
ATCATATAATAAAAAATACAAAGATAATATAGAGGTAAAATATGTATTGCTTTTTTAATATAGTAGGATAAAATATTTTGACTGCTATTTATTGAAAAGCATGCAAGATAACCGCTGATAATAAAAAATAGAGTCACACCATAACTTCCAAAATTTGTAAGATCCCTAATTGCGCCACTTAATTGCATACGCTGACCAAAATGAACAGCAAAAACACCAAGACATGCAGAGACTCTGAGAATTTGAATGCCGGTATTTTTAGTCTGCAATGTATTTTCCATTCTATTACCTCTTTGTAAATGTTCTTTGCGGCTAATAGTTACGGTTATTAACGTATGCCATTTGTACTAAGCCAACAGGAAAATGAGAACAAACAAGGTGTTTTAATGATTGAATATCGAAAATTCTATTTACTTTACTATATCTGAGTTATATAAAAATATATTGAACCAGCGCCATATAGAGCAGTGTGCCCGCGCCGATGCTGAGCAGGTTGTTGCGCTTCCAGATATGCAGCGCCGCGACCGCGGCGACCGCGATGAGCTCGGGCAGAAAGCCCGACGCGGCGTCAAAGGTCATCCCCCTGAGGCAGTAAACAACCAGAACCGCCATCACCGCATAGGGCAGAATCGAGCCAAGGTAGCGGACAAAGGCAGGCGGCTGCTTTTGTCCGGGGAAGAGGAGAAAGGGCAGAGCGCGGGTTAAAAGGGTGACGGCCGCGACAACAAGAACCGTGACCAGGGCCCGGGTCATAGCACCGCCCCCTTTTGTGTTTTGGGCCTGTCGATCAAGGGGCGCAGCGCGGCAAGGAGTCCCGCCGACGCGACGAGCGCAGGCAACAGGAACTTCCCCGGCCCGAAAACGCACAGAGACGCGAGGCCGCAGCCCAGCCCGATCAGGGCGGCCGCGTGGCTCCCGCTTGAAAGCCACTGCTCGACAAAGATGACGACGAACAGAGCCGTCATTGCGAAGTCGATGCCGGTCGTGTCAAAGGTGAGCAGCGTGCCCGCGGCCGCGCCGAGCACCGAACCGGCCACCCAATAGAGGTGGTCGAGCAGGGCGATCATGAAAAAGACGTCGTCTTCGCGGAGCGGCTGCGGAACCTTGACCGAGCAGAGGAGGGAATAGGTCTCGTCGGTGAGAGAAAAGATCATGTAAAGACCGCGCAGCCCCATGGATTTGAAGCGCTCGATGAAGCTGAGGCCGTAAAAGAAATGGCGGCTGTTCACCGACAAGGTCGTCAACGCGACCGTCAACAATCCCGCGCCCGCCGCCAGCAGCTCGACGAGCACAAACTGCATCGAGCCCGCGTAGACAAGCAGGCTCGAAAGAAAGGCCCAGAGCGGGCCAAAGCCGGCGTGCTGCAAAAGCAGGCCAAACGCAATGCCGAGAAACAGATAGCCGCATAAAACGGGCAGCGTCTGCTTGAAAGCGAAGACGAACGTTTTTTTCATATGGGCAAGTTCCTTTAAGAGACGGCGACCGGCGGGTCACAGCGCCGGTGAGCCGAAAAAGAATTTAGATTATCATAGCATATTTGGGCGAAAAGCGCCAGCGATACGCGAAAACATCCCGGTCGGGGCGTTTATAAAGCGCGTCGCGCGGCGGCGAGCGCCCCGGCTTTTGGCGGATACGCGCGCCGGCCACACAGGGAATAAAAGAACAAAAGGATAAAACGCGCGGCAGGGCGTTTGCCTGTCCCGGCCGCGCTTGTTTCTTTTGACGGATTGTTGTATACTGAAAAACAATTGTAAAGTCGTCGTTTGATTGCGAGCAAACAGAAACCGCCGGTTTTGCGCCGGCAAAGGGAGGGAACCGCATGGTTTCAAAGCAGATGCAGCAGCTCGGCTCCGTGCGTTCGGTCATCCGAGAGATTTTTGAGTATGCAAAGGCGCGCGGCACCGAAATCGGGGCGGAGAAGCTTTTTGACTTCAGCATCGGCAACCCGAGTGTGCCGGCGCCGCCGAGCGTCAACGCGGCCATCCGGGAGCTGATCGACACCGAGGACAGCACGCTGCTGCATGGCTACACCTCCGCGCAGGGGGATGCGGCCGTGCGCGCGCAGATCGCCGGGAATCTCTGCCGGCGGTTCGGCGTCGAGCTGGGGGCAAACGACCTCTATATGACCTGCGGCGCAGCGGCGAGCCTTTCCTGCTGTGTCAAGGCGCTCGCGTGCAGCGGGGATGAATTTGTCGTCTTCGCGCCCTATTTCCCCGAATATCGCGTCTTTATCGAGGCGGCGGGTGGAAGGGTGGTCGAGGTGCCGCCCACCGAGCCGGATTTTCAAATCGACATGGCGGCGCTGGAAGGGGCGGTCGGCCCCAACACCAAAGCGCTGCTCTTCAATTCGCCCAACAACCCCTCGGGGGTCGTCTATTCCGAGGCGACGGTGAAGGCGGTCTGCGCGCTGCTCAAAGTCCGCGCGGCGGAATACGGCCACCCGATCTACCTCATCGCCGACGAGCCCTACCGCGAGCTGGTTTACGACGGCGTCGAGGTGCCCTATTTGATGCGCTATTACGACGACACGCTGGTCTGCTACTCCTACAGCAAGTCGCTTTCGCTGCCCGGCGAGCGCATCGGCTATGTCGCGGTTTGCCCAAGGTGCGCCGGACATGACGACGTGTATGCGGCGGTGTGCGGCGCGGGCCGGGCGCTCGGCTATGTCTGCGCGCCCAGCCTCATGCAGCGGGTGGCCGCCCGGTGCGACGGGCAGACGGCCGATGTCTCGGTTTACCGGCGCAACCGGGATCTTCTCTATGGCGGCCTGACCGAATACGGCTATACCTGCGTGCGGCCGGACGGTGCGTTTTATCTGTTTGTCAAAGCGCTTGAATCGGACGCGGGCGCGTTCTGCGAGCGGGCGAAGAAGTACGAGCTGCTGCTCGTGCCCAGCGACAGCTTTGGCATACCGGGCTATGTCCGGGTCGCCTACTGTGTCGAGACCGAAATGATCCGGCGCGCGCTGCCCGCCTTTCGGGCGCTGGCGGAGGAATACAGGAAAGGGTGACGGTATGGAATTCAGAAAGACAAGGCCCGCCGATGTCGAGCGGGTCATGGAGCTCATCGACGGGGCAAAGCTCTATTTTCGCCAGCACAATGTGCCGCAGTGGCAGGACGGATACCCCAACGAGGTCACGGTGCGGGCCGACATGGCGGCGGGCAACAGCTATGTGCTCCTGACCGACAGCGGCCGCGTCGCGGGGACGATGGCCCTGGTCCCGGGGCCCGAACCGTCCTATCAGAAAATTTTCGGCGGCGCGTGGTTGACGCAGGGCCCCTATGCCGTGCTGCACCGCCTTGCTGTAGACGGCAAGCTCAAGCAGCGCGGCTATGCCAGCGCGCTGCTGCGCGAGGCCGAGCGGATTGCCGCGCAGGCGGGCGCGGTCAGCGTGCGGGTGGATACCCACGAAATCAACATGCCGATGCAGCGATTGATGCGCAAAAACGAATACCAGTTCTGCGGCACGATCCATCTCGCGGACGGCGCTCCGCGCTTCGCATTTGAAAAGGTGTTGCAGAATAAAACGGTCTGACGGTTTCCATCGCGCCAAACGACCGCTTAGCGGCATCTTCACCGCATGGTATTTGGCCCTGTGTCCGCGCCGTTTGCGCGCAGCGCGCAGAGAGCGCAGAAATTTTGTGAATCTCTTTGTTTCGCGCTCCGGCAAAGAGAATCCCGCTCTTTGCCGGAGCGCGGCGTTTGCCGGTTGAAGCGGCGCAGAAGAAAGAGGGCCGTTTCCCAAGAGAAGAGCTTTATGCCGTCGCGCGCGGCACAACCCGGAAAACGACGTCGCACAGCGCGCCCTGCGACAGGTTTTTGCGCGCGGGCAAAAAATTTTCGCTTTATCACAGTAAAGTATTGCAAAATGCGCGAAAATCACATATACTGTGACGTGTAATCTAAGAGAGAAGCGAACGGCGTCAGC
>CAZKRQ010000215.1:0-3944 GCA_964555125.1 uncultured Oscillospiraceae bacterium | reverse complement strand
CGGGCGCAACCGTGACAGACAGCATCATCATGCCCGGCGCGGTCGTCAAATCCGGCGCGCTGGTGCAATACGCCATCGTCGCCGAAAACGCGGTCATCGAGCCGGGCGTGACAATCGGCGAGCGCCCGGAAAACGTCGCGGATAAGGACAAGTGGGGCATCGCCGTCATAGCCGGCGGCGCCACCATCGGCAAAAACGCCGTCGTCAAGGCCAAGGCGATGGTCTATGGGGATGTAAAGGAGGGCGAAGTCGTATGCTGACAGCCAGAGCTTTGGGGATTATTTTCGCCAATATGCACGACAACATGGTCGGGGAGATGACCGAGATCCGCTCGATGGCCTCCCTGCCCTTTGGCGGCCGTTACAGGCTGATCGATTTTTCCCTCTCCTCCCTTGTCGCGGCCGGCGTCACCCGCGTCGGCGTGATCGCGAAGCGCAACTATCAGTCTCTGCTCGACCATCTCGGCAACGGCCGCTCCTGGGACCTTGCGCGCAAGCGCGCGGGGCTGTCGATCTTCCCTCCCTACAGCCGTTCGCAGGAGGGGCCGTATCACGGACGCATTCAGGCGCTGCACGGCATCATGGAGTACCTGCACCACTCAAACGAGAAGTATGTCATCATGATGGATTGCGACCATGTCTGCAACGTCAACTATGATGATCTGCTCAAGCAGCACATCGCCAGCGGCGCGGATATAACCATGGTCTGCCGCAATGTCGTGCGCGACGAGGATATGGAGCGCGACTGTGTGCTGGTCAAGCCCGACTCGACCGGGCGCGTCACCGAGATGCTCTTCGACCGGTTTGAGGGCGGCTGTCTGGCGAGCATGGATATTTTCGTCGTCGCGAAGGAAAAGCTGATCGACCTGATTGAGACGGCGGTCAGCCGGATGCAGATCATGTTCGAGCGGGATATTCTCCTCAGCAACATTCAGACCCTCAATATCCGTATCTTCCAGTTTGAGGGCTTTGTGCGCCGCATCTATTCGACGCGCAGCTATTATGAAGCAAATATGGACCTTCTGAACCCCGTCAACATGGACGCGCTGTTCCCCTCCTCCCGCCCGGTCTATACCAAGGTGCGCGACGAGGCGCCCGTGCGCTACGGGCTTGAATCCAAGGTTAAAAACTCGCTCATCGCGGACGGATGTGTTATAATGGGCGAGGTGGAAAACTGCATCATCTTCCGCGGCGTCACCATAGGGCGCGGCGCAAGGGTGCGCAATTCCATTATCATGCAGGACACGGTAATCAGCGAGCGCACCGATCTCAACCACCTGATCACAGACAAAAACGTCGTAATCAACCCCGACCGCATCCTGAACGGCCATGAGAATTACCCGCTCTATATCAAAAAGTTCAGCAATGTTTAAGCTTTCAATTGCAAAATCAGACTGGGAGGAACCTTCATGAAAATCCTGTTTGCGACCAGCGAGTGTTACCCCTTTGCCGCCTCCGGCGGCCTGGGCGACGTATCGGGCGCGCTGCCGAAGGCGCTGTGCCGGCGCGACATTGACTGCCGCGTCGTCATGCCGCTTTACAGCGACATCAAGCCCGAGCATCGCGCGAAGATGAATTTTATCTGCGATTTTCGGGTGCCCGTCGCGTGGCGCGACCAATATTGCGGCTTATTCTCCCTCGAACAGGGCGGCGTGACCTATTATTTTCTCGACAACGAATATTATTTTAAACGCACAGGCCTTTACGGCTATTACGACGACGCCGAGCGCTTTGTCTTCTTCTCCCGCGCGCTGCTCGAAATGCTGCGGCACACCGGGGATTTTGTGCCCGATATTCTCCACGCCAACGACTGGCAGACGGCGCTCGCAAACGTCTATCTGAATTCTTTTTATCGCGGTGACGAGCGCTATGCGCGCATGAAAACCCTGTTTACGATCCACAATATTCAATATCAGGGTAAATACGGCTCCGAGCTGCTTTCCGAGGTGGTTGGGCTCGCCCCGTCCAGCGCGTCTATTCTCGATTACGGCGGCTGCGTCAATTTCATGAAGGGCGCGATCGAGGTCTCGGATAAGGTCAACACGGTCAGCCCCTCCTATGCGCGCGAAATCCTTGACCCGTGGTTCGCCCATGGGCTCGACCCGCTGCTGCGCAACAAGCAGTATAAGCTTTGCGGCATTCTCAACGGCATCGACACCGAGGTCTACAATCCGCAGACCGATCCCTACATCGCGGCGCATTTTTCCAAAAAAGCGCCCGCAAATAAGGCTAAGTGCAAAAAAGAACTGCTTGAAAAGTTCTCTCTTGAGGATAACGGCGCGCCGGTGATCGCGATTGTCTCTCGCCTCGTCGCCCACAAGGGCATCGATCTTGTCAAGCATGTGCTGGAATACATCCTGCTCGGGGGGATGCAGGTCGTTGTGCTCGGCTCGGGCGACTATATGTATGAGAACTGTTTCCGCGATTTCGCGGCCCGCTATCCGCAGCGCTTCGGCGTAAAAATCGGATTCATCCCCGAGCTGGCGCGCAAAATCTACGCGGGCGCCGATATGTTCCTGATGCCGAGCAAATCCGAGCCCTGTGGATTATCTCAGATGATTGCGCTGCGTTATGGCACCGTGCCCATCGTGCGCATGACGGGCGGTCTTCAGGACAGCATTACCGACAGCGGCGACGGCGTCGGCAACGGCTTTACTTTCCGCAGCTACAACGCGCATGATATGCTCGACGCCTGTCTTCGCGCCAAGGCGGTTTATGAAAAGCCCGACGATTGGAAAGTGCTTGTCAAGCGCGCGCTGGCCTGCGATTTTGGCTGGGATCGCGCGGCGGAAAGCTATATCGGTCTCTACAACGAGATGCTCACCCTGTGGTAAGCGTCTTCTCCTGTAAAAACACGCAACGGAGGACTCACATCATTCATGTCGATCAAAATACTTGCAGACAGCTGCCTTGATACAACACCCCAGCTGCGGGAACAATTGGATGTCGAACTTGTGCCGCTTACCATCTATCTGCGAGAAGATGTGGAGTTCATCGACGACCTAAGCCTCGATACCGGGAAGCTGCTGAAGGAAATGGCAGCCTCTAAAAACTCTCCAAAGACCGCCTGTCCCTCTGTCGAAGAATATGCAAAACGGATGAAGGCCTATGACGAATGCATCGTCATCACCCTTTCCAGCAAGCTCAGCGGCTCTTACAACGCCGCACGCCTCGCTTGTGAAATGGTCTGTGAGGAATATCCGAACAAAAAGATCCATGTTGTCGATTCGGAATCCGCCGCGGCGGGACAGCTCCGCATTGCGCTGCTCATCGACGAGCTGCGCGCCGCGGGCGCGGATTTTGACACAATCGTAGAAAAGGCCGAGGCCCTTAAGCGCGCCATGCACACCCTGTTTGTGTTGGAGGATCTCTCAAACCTGGTGAAAAACGGAAGAATGAGCAAGGTCAAGGGTCTCGCGGCCTCTGTCCTCTCTCTGCACCCGGTGCTGTCCGACGACGGCGCCGGCGAGATCAAGCAGCTGAGCGTCGTGCGCGGAATGAAAAACGCGCTCTCGCGCCTGGTCGACACGGTCGCCGAGATAACGGTCGGCGAGCCCGACCGCTCCCGTCTGGTCACCCTTACACAGTGCAATTGTCCCAAACGCGCGGAGGATATAAAATACGATATTCTCGTCCGTTGCCACGCCATTCGCGACGTTATTATTGCACCGGCCGCCGGTATCTCTACGGTCTATGCCAATAACGGCGGCGTTGTGCTCGCGTTTTAACCCAAATCTTTCATTTCAATATAACAACAAACCCGGCTCTTTTAAAAGAGCCGGGTTTATCTTATTGCATATCTCGTCATCGCAAAGGTCGTGAGGACTCCGCGTCCTCACACTCCGCGCCAAAGGGGTGTACCCCTTTGGAAACCCATAGCCGGATTGGCATAGGACCGGTAGCTCTCCGGGTTGTTTTATCGGTTTTTGCCGCGCTGCCGCGCGG
>CAZKRQ010000214.1:1838-4029 GCA_964555125.1 uncultured Oscillospiraceae bacterium | reverse complement strand
CGACAGCCGCAACACCATGGCGAAGGCGCTGTTCGACAAGCTGGTGCTCAGCGGCTACGGCGATCTGTTCCTCGCGCCGGGGGAGGCGGTCGATTATGTCGGCAAAAACACCCTGCTTGTCGTTGTCGACTGCCATATACCGTCCCTGGTCGAAAATGCGGAGCTGCTGACCAGGACGGAAAACCTCGTTGTCATCGACCACCACCGCAAGATGGTGGGCTATATCGAGAATTCGGTGCTCTCCTATCACGAGCCGTATGCGAGCTCCTGCTGCGAGCTGCTGGCGGAGCTGTTGCAGCACATGGAGACCTCGGACAATAAGCCGACCAAGATCGAGGCGGAGGCCATGCTTGCGGGCATCATGCTGGACAGCCGGGATTTCTCGGTGCGCACCGGCGTGCGCACCTTTGAGGCGGCGTCTTATCTGCGGCGTCTCGGCGCGGCGCCGACCGAGAGCAAGCTGTTTTTCGCCACGGATCTCGAGACCTACAAAAACAAAGCCGAGCTCGTCGCCACAGCGAAGCTCTATCGCGGCTGCGCAATCATCGTTTCCGACCAGCTGCCCGAGAGTATGCGGGTGGTCATCCCGCAGGCGGCGGACGATCTGCTGAATATCGACGGCATCAGCGCGTCGATCGTCGCGGTGCGGTTTCAAAACCGGGTGCATATCTCCGCGCGCTCGCTGGGCGCTTATAACGTGCAGCTGATCATGGAGCAGCTGGGCGGCGGCGGCCACCAGACGATGGCGGGCGTGCAGATCGACGACGTCGACCTCAAGGAGGTCGAGCAGCGGCTGCGCGACGCGGTCGACTGCTATCTGGATAAAAATTCATGAGAAAAGGCTCGCGTGCCGGTGAGACGGCGTGCGGGGTACAAGGGGGAAAATCACCATATGAAGGTTGTTTTGTTGCAGGACATCAAGGGAACGGGAAAGAAGGACCAGCTCGTCGAGGTCTCGGACGGCTACGCCCGCAACTATCTGTTTGCGCGCAAGCTCGCGAAGCCCGCGACCAACAGCGCGATCAACGAGGTCACGACCAAGGCCGAGGCCGCCGAGCATCACAGGCAGGTCGAGCTGGACAATGCCAGAGCGCTCGCCGCGCAGATCGACGGCAAAGCCTTTACCATACGCGCGAGGGCGGGCAGCGGCGACCGCCTTTTTGGGTCGGTGACCGCGAGGGAGATCGCGGCGGAGATCAAAAGGAGCGCGGGCTGTGAGATCGACAAGCGCAAGATCGTGCTGGAGAGGGACATCAAGGCGTTTGGAGAGTACGAGGTGGCTGTCAAGGTTTATAATGGGGTGAGCGCGAAGATCACCGTCCAGGTCGTCAGCGAATAGGAGCGCCAACCCGACTATGGCAAACGATCGTTACGGCGTCTCGCTCGAGGCGCTTGGGGTCAATCTCCCTTACAACATAGAGGCCGAGCAGGCGATCCTCGGGGCGGTGATCGTGGATTTCAAGGTGCTCGACGAGCTGAGCGGGACACTTTCGCCCGAATATTTTTACAGCAGGCAGAACGCCGCGATTTTCGGCGTCATGCTCAATATGTACACGCTGGGCAGCCCAATCGATTTTGTGACGGTGCTCGACGCGGTCGCCGCGCAGGGCGTTTTTGAATCGGAGGAGGACGCAAAGGTCTATCTCTTCAGCGTCACCGAGACGGTGCCGACCATCGCCAACGTCGCGACCTACGCCTCGATCATCTATGAGAAATATCTCACCCGCGCGCTCATCAAGGCGTGCAAGGAGGTCATTGACAACGCGGCCGACGGGCAGGAGGCGGCCGCGACGCTGCTCGACTTCGCCGAGCAGAAAATCTTTGAGATTCGCAACGGGCGGGATTCGAGCGAGATGTGGAAGCTCGACTCGGTCATGCTCGACGTGATCGACAGGCTGGACAAGCTGTCCGGCCCCGACAGGGACAAATACCGCGGCCTTCCGACAGGCTATGACCTGCTCGACCGCATCCTGACGGGGCTCAACCGCTCGGATCTCATCATCCTCGCGGCGCGCCCCGGCGTCGGAAAAACCAGCTTTGCGCTCAATCTCGCGACCAACGTCGCGATCAAGCGGCCCGAGGTCGGCATTGCGATCTTTTCGCTTGAGATGACCAAGCAGCAGCTGGCGCAGCGCATCCTGAGCAGCATTTCGGGCGTCGAGTCGGGCGTGTTCCGGCGCGGCGACGTGCA
>CAZKRQ010000214.1:0-1828 GCA_964555125.1 uncultured Oscillospiraceae bacterium | reverse complement strand
CTATATCGACGACACCAGCGGCGTCTCGGTCGCCGAGATCAAGGCCAAGGCGCGCCGGATCAAAAATCTGGGGCTCATCATCGTGGACTATTTGCAGCTTATGCACGGCAACCGCAGGAACGATTCGAGGGTCAACGAAATCTCCGAAATCACCCGGAATTTCAAGATCATGGCGAAGGAGCTGGACGTGCCCATTATCCTGCTCTCCCAGCTCAGCCGCGACAGCGAAAAGCAGACCCGCCGGCCCAAGCTGTCGGACCTGCGCGATTCCGGCTCGATCGAGCAGGACGCGGATATTGTGCTCTTTTTGCACCGCGAGGGGGACCCGAACGAGAATGACAACGCGGAGATCTCGGAGGTCTCGCTGATCGTCGCGAAAAACCGCCACGGCGAGACGACCCGCATCGAGATGCACTGGGAGGGAAAACGCACCCGCTTTACGGTGCTGGATACCTACCGCGACGATGAATAAACAGGTTTTGCAGACAATACGGCGGCATTCCATGCTGCAAGAAGGGGACAACGTCATGGTGTGCGTGTCGGGCGGCGCGGACTCCATGGCGCTTCTGAATTTGCTGTTGGAGCTGCGCGACGCGCTGGGCCTTGCCGGGCTCTACGCCTGCCATTTCAACCACGGGCTGCGCGGGGCGGAGAGCGACGGCGACGAGGCGTTTGTACGCCGGTTCTGCCGCGCGCAGGGTGTGCCGCTCTATTGTGGGCGCGGCGAGATGTCCGGCCGGGCCAAGCCGGCGGGAGAGAGCGTGGAGAGCTGGGCGCGACGGCTGCGCTATGCGTTCTTTTTCAGCTCTGTTCAAGGCGCGCGGGATAAGATCGCTTTGGCGCACAACCGCAACGACTGCGCCGAGACGGCCCTGTTTCGCCTCGCGCGCGGCACGGGGCTGAAGGGGATGCGGGGCATCCCGCCGGTTCGCGGGCAGCTGATCCGCCCCCTTATCGACTGCTCGCGCGCGCAGATTGAGGACTATTGCGCCGCGCGCGGGCTTGCCTATCGAACGGACAGCACCAACGCCGAGACGGTCTATGCGCGCAACCGCATCCGCCTGCGCGTGTTGCCCGAGCTGGAGGCGGTCAATGCGGCCGCCGCGCGCAATATTGTGCGCTTTTGCGGGCAGGCCGGCGCGGTGTGGGGTTATTTGGCCCGTGAGGCGGGCAAACTCTTAGAGAGCGCCGCCGTGGAGGGCGGCTGGTCCGCGGACGCGTTGGCGGCGGCGGACCCCGTTCTGCTCGATATGGCGGTGCGCCTGCTGTTGGAGGAAAAGTGCCCGCAGGCGGACGAACGGGCGCTCAGGCTGGCCGTCGAGGTGGCGCGCGGCGACCGGCGGGAGACACAGCCCTGCGGCGGCTGGAGGCTCCGCCGGGAGGGGGAGACACTGCGCTGGCGCAGCGCGCAGAACGGGCCGGTGTGCGGAAATCCCGCGCCGCAGCCGCTTCGCGTGGGGCGCAATCGCCTCGGCGGCGCCGTCGTCGCGGTGAGCGAGGGCAGAGAGACGGCGGATGCAAAAATATCCTTGAAAAAGGACTTAAAAAATGCGGTGGATTGTGGTACAATATCTGGTAATCTCGTGCTGCGCACCCGCAGGGAGGGCGACCGTTTTTGCGCCGCGGGCCGCGGCGTGACCAAGAGCCTCAAAAAGCTGTTTAACGAAATGGGGCTGAGCGAGGGCGCGCGCGCGTCTACGCCGGTTGTCAGCGACGACGAGGGCATTGTGTGGATCGCGGGCTGCGGGGTTTCGCAGAGAAACGCCGTGCGCGAGACGACGCGGCGCTATTTTACCATCACAGAAATACAACAGGGGGATTGCTGAAG
>CAZKRQ010000213.1:2306-4054 GCA_964555125.1 uncultured Oscillospiraceae bacterium | reverse complement strand
GAATGGTATAGTTGGCGATTTCGCCGGTTGCCGCTTTGGCGGCGAGGCGAACGCCATAAAAATAAGCGTATACGAGTCGCTCTGCGACAAGTATACCATGAACGCGTAGCGTGAATGGTATAGTTGGCGATTTCGCCGGTTGCCGCTTTGGCGGCGAGGCGAACGCCATAAAAATAAGCGTATACGAGTCGCTCTGCGACAAGTATACCATGAACGCGTAGCGTGAATGGTATAGTTGGCGATTTCGCCGGTTGCCGCTTTGGCGGCGAGGCGAACGCCATAAAAATAAGCGTATACGAGTCGCTCTGCGACAAGTATACCATGAACGCGTAGCGTGAATGGTATAGTTGGCGATTTCGCCGGTTGCCGCTTTGGCGGCGAGGCGAACGCCGTTAAAATAGCGTATACGAGTCGCTCTGCGACTAGTATACCATATAGAGAGACAGAGAAGCGACCCCAAAATGCGAAGACGGGATGAGAAGGCAAAGCACCCGGACGATATATAGGGCGGGGCCGCAGCGCGCAGATGACGCGAGCGCCGGGGCGCGGGGACGCGGCCGGCGAGACGCTTCGGTTCGCCGCTCATGGCGTTTCATTTTTATAACGAGTGAAGCGCGTCGATTTCGTCACCGATTTGAAACTTGCAACCTGTGTCGAAAAAGGTTATGATAAAAATACCGCAGTTTCTCGTTTTTTGGAGTGTAATGATGAGCAATCAGAAAAAACTGTGCCTGAGTTGCATGAGCGCTGTTCCGGGCGACGTCAAATCCTGCCCGCAGTGCGGATTTGACGGCACGCAGAAAAATCCGCCGGAGTGCTTGCCCATCGGTTACCGGCTAAAGGGGCGGTATGTTGTCGGGATGCTGCTCGACCGGGATGGCGACAGCGTGACCTATGCCGGGTTTGATTGCGCGGGCAACGTGCAGGTGGAGGTTCGGGAGTTTTTGCCGCGCGGCGGCTGCAAGCGCGAGGAGGAAACTTGCGCGCTGCGGCCCAATCCCGACGCGGAGCTCTATTATAAAACGGCGCTTATGGATTTTTGCGAGCTGTTTCGCAATCTGCGAAAGCTCGACAACGAGCCCGCCGTGATTCAGGTCTCTGATTTTTTTGAGACAAATCAGACTGCTTATGCGGTTTTGGAGAAGTTCGACGGCACGACGCTGCGCGAATTCCTCTCCCTCACAGGCGGCAGCATCCCGTTCGACAAATGCCTGGTGCTGCTTTCGCCGGTGCTCGGCGCGCTTGAGTCGATCCATTCGGTCAATTTGATCCATCGCGGCATCTCGCCCGACACGATTTTTGTCAACCGAAACGGGGACGTCAAGCTCGGCGGCTATGCGACCTCGTCGGTGAGGACCAAGGACACCGAGGTCACCCCCAAGCTGTTTGCGGGCTATGCCGCGCCGGAGCAGTATTCGCCGACCGCGTGGCAGAGCACGGCCACGGACGTCTATGCGCTTGCCGCGGTCTTTTATCGCTGCCTGACCGGCAGCGCGCCGCAGGAGGCGGAGCAGAGGCAGACCTGCGACACGCTCGAGACGCCGATTTCGCTGCAAAGCACAATACCGCAGTATGTGTCCCGCGCGATCATGCTGTCGATGCTGGTCAACAGCCGCGAGCGGGTGCAGACCGCCGGCGATCTGCGCCGGCTGCTGCATAACCAGCCCCTCGCGCCGAACAGCAGGAGCAAGGCGGTGCTCAACGCGCAAAACGCCGAGAAGGCGCGCGCCGGCCAGCAGGAGAACCCC
>CAZKRQ010000213.1:0-2296 GCA_964555125.1 uncultured Oscillospiraceae bacterium | reverse complement strand
GAACGGCGCCCAGGCTGCGCACCGGCACGGGCAGCGGCGCAAAGAAAAAGAAGAAAAAACGCAAAAAAGAGACGCCCTGGGTCACCGTCGTCGTGGTCGCGCTGGCAATGCTGTTGGTGGTTGGCGCGATGGGCTACGCGGGCAAGATCCTGCTCGACGAGCTCAATGCCGGCAGGCAGGAGAACGACCAGCCGGACCCGGCGCAGAGCCTCGTTGAGGTGCCCAATTATGTGGGCAGCAAAACCTCCGACATTAATTACAGGACGGAGCCGTTCAACTTTGTCGAGGAGGAGCGGACGGTCGACGGCAAGGCCGATTTTGAGATCGTCGACCAGAGCCCGGCGGCCGGGACCCAGGCGGAGAGCGGGTCGACCATCACGCTTTATGTCAATAAAAGCGAAAAAGTGGAGATGATCGACGTCACGGGCTATTCTCTGGAGCGCGCGAAGGAGCTGCTCGCGGAGCTCGGCATTGCCGAGGACCAGATCACGACCTATGAGTATACGCTGCCCACGACACAGCCGGCGGGCACGGTTGCGGAGCAAAACGTGCGGGAGGGCACATCGGTAAACGCGGCGGAGGTCAATATCCGACTGGGCATCGTGCCCGAACCGGCGAACCCGCAGCCGCCCGCGGCCTGACAAGGGCCGGGCGAGACGGAAAAGCTTACAGAGAGAGCCCCCGCTTTGGCCAAGCGCCAAAACGGGGGCTTATCTATGCGCCGTGGCCGGCTGCGAAGCGGAGCCCTTGCTAAGGGAATGTCCGCCCTAGCTCTGCGGCTCGCCCTGATCTGCGTGCAGGGCTTTCGACCAGTGGCGGCAGTACAGGATCAGGGAGAGGAGCATGGACGCGGCGCAGACGGACGAAAGGCAGATCGAGAGCGCGGCGGGCATGGCGGGCCAGAGAAGATGCAGCGCCATAGAGGCGTAAAGGAGGACGGTCGTCAGCTTCCCGTGCCACAGGGCATAGCACATGACGCCGGTGCGCCGGACGACGACCAGGCCAAAAATGCCCATTGTCAAATCCTTGACCACGAGCAGGGCGAGCAGAGGCCGCAGCGCCGGATAGCGAAAAGCCAGGCAAAACAGCGTAGACGCCTGGGTGAGCTTGTCCGCGATGGGGTCGAGCACCTTGCCGAGGTCGCTGACCATGTGAAAGCGCCGGGCGATCCATCCGTCCGCGACGTCGGTTACCCCGGAGAGCGTCAATATGCCGAATGCGGCCAGCGGATCCCGCCGGCCGAGATAGAGCCAGACGAACAGCGGGATGAGCAGGACGCGAAACAGCGACAGAATGTTGGGAATCGTAAAAATGCGTCGGTTTTGTGCGGATTCCATGGTTTCCTCCGTGAGCTTGCGGTTTCGTTATTCTATCCATTATAACGACACGGCTCGCGCTTTTTCTTCGCTTTTTGTCGCTCGCGACGGAATGTTCGCCGCGCCCCGGATACCTGTTGACATCTGCAAAGCAAGGGACTAACATGGTTTGTATAATCGGAAAGATAAGGGGGAAAGGCCATGACGCTCGATGAGCTGGAGGTCGGCCGCAGCGCGGTGATCCGCGCGGTGCGCGGCGAAGGGCCGCTGCGGCTGCGGCTGCTCGATATGGGCTTGATTCCGAGAACGCAGGTCACGCTGCGGAAGATCGCCCCGATGGGGGACCCGATCGAGATCCATGTGAGAGGATATGAGCTGACGCTGCGCGTTGACGACGCAAAAAATATTGAGATCGAGACGGAGGAGAAGCAGCTATGATTTTTGCGCTTGCAGGCAATCAGAACTGCGGCAAAACAACGCTGTTTAATGCGCTGACGGGCTCCAACCAGCATGTGGGCAATTTCCCCGGCGTGACGGTTGACCAGAAAATGGGCGAAATCAAGGGCTTTCGGGACTGCGCGGTGGTCGACCTGCCCGGCATCTATTCGATTCGGCCCTATACCCAGGAGGAGATTGTCTCGAGGGACTTCATTCTCAACGAAAAGCCGGACGGCATCATCAATATTGTCGACGCGACCAACATCGAGCGCAACCTCTATTTGACCCTGCAGCTGATGGAGCTGCGGGTGCCGATGGTGCTCGCGCTGAATATGATGGACGAGGTGCGCGCCAACGGCGGCACGGTGGATGTCAAGGGCATGAGCGAGGCGCTCGGCATCCCCGTTGTGCCGATCAGCGCGGCGAAGGGAGAGGGCGTCTCCGAGCTGATCGACCGCGCCGTGCAGACGGCGAAAAACAGGCGCTATCCCGGCAAAACGGATTTTTGCGAGGGCGCGGTGCACCGCTGTATCCACGCGGTC
>CAZKRQ010000212.1:1682-4061 GCA_964555125.1 uncultured Oscillospiraceae bacterium | reverse complement strand
TTCTGTCCGTTGATGAAAATCAGTCACTGAGAAATCGGGAAGGCAGGGCAGAATCTTTCGGGTGTTCCCCGGATGTACAAGTCAGAAGACCTGCTCAGATTTTCTCTGTTTCACGATGTATGAAAAGCAGGGAATGCATTGCAGAAAAACGGCTGCGGCAGTCATTGCGGACTGCCGCGGCTTTTTTGCGGAATGACGGTTTTGACCGCCACACGGGAAGAGGGCACACAGATGATAGAACAGATGAAACCGACGGATATTGAAAAACGCAGCTTTGCAATCATCACCGAGCTTTTGGGAGAACGCAGGCTGGACCCGGAAAATGAGCCGGTTATCAAGCGGGTGATTCACACCTCCGCCGATTTTGACTATGCGGACAACCTAGTGTTTTCGCCGCACGCCGTGCAAAAGGGCGTCGAGGCGCTTCGCGGCGGCTGCGATATTGTGACCGATACCCAGATGGCCAAAGCCGGCATCAACAAGACCATATTGGGGAAGCTGGGCGGACAGGTCCACTGCTTTATGTCTGACCCGGACGTGGCCGCGCAGGCGAAAGCGCGGGGGATCACCCGCGCCTATGTCTCGATGGAGCGGGCGGCAGAGCTGCAAAAGCCCTGCGTTTTCGCGATCGGGAACGCGCCCACCGCGCTGATTTCCCTGCATGAGCTGATGGAGAAAGGGGCTATCCGTCCGGCATTGATTATCGGTGTGCCGGTGGGTTTTGTCAATGTGGTGGAGAGCAAGGAGCTGATCATCGGCTCCGAGATCCCGCACATCGTTGCCAGAGGCCGCAAGGGCGGCAGCAACGTGGCGGCCGCTATCTGCAACGCCCTGTTGTATCGGATCATGCGCTGAGCAATAACAGGCAACAGAGCTTTTATACGGTTTTTTCCTGAATTCTGAGGGGAATATCGTGTATTGACGCAGTAGACAACAGAAGGCGACCGGCTGCTGCCGGCGGAAGGGGAAAACGGGCGCGACACCCGTATGGGGCCGCCGTAGGGGCGGAGCACTGGTTTTCATACGCTTCGCAGAGAGTGCGGGCGGGCAAAGCCAAGGCGGCGGTGTCCGAGCCGGAAAGACCTGCCTTCCGTTCTGCGTTGCCGAAAGGGCGGAAATCACAGAGAGGACGAATCAAAGCGCTTCTGTGATTGGATTGGGGAAGAAAGCAACCCCTTGCTCCGGCCTTTCTCAAGCCGCTTGGGCCTTTTACTTTTATCGGACTATCAGATATGGAGGAAGCAACATGACAACGAAAGAGAAAAAAATCATGTCCCTTTCCCTGACGGCCGGCCTCGCGCTCTGCATACCCCAGACCGCGTCGGCGATGCACATTATGGAGGGATACCTGTCCCCGGCGTTCTGTGTCGGCTGGGGCGCTGTCTGTCTCCCGTTTTTGGCGGCCGGGATCATCGCTATCCGGCGCTTGGCGCGGCAGCACCGCAAGTCCGTTTTGCTGTTGGCGATGGCCGGGGCCTTTGTCTTCGTTATTTCTTCCTTAAAGATTCCCTCGGTCACCGGCAGTTGCAGCCACATGACCGGCACCGGGCTGGGCGCCATTCTTTTTGGTGTTCCTGCGACCTCGGTGCTGGGGCTTATCGTGCTGGTGTTTCAGGCGCTTTTGCTGGCCCACGGCGGTCTCACCACGCTGGGCGCCAACATCTTCAGCATGGCCATTGCGGGGCCGATGTTTACATGGGGGCTGTATCACGCCGGCAAAAAGCTTCGGCTTCCAAAGCTCTTCAATGTGTTTTTGTCCGCTATGCTGGGCGACCTTCTCACCTATTGTGTGACCAGCGTCCAGCTTGCGTTGGCCTATCCCAGCGCAGAGGGCGGCGTGTGGGCCAGCATGGTGGAGTTTTTGGCGGTCTTTGCCCCCACGCAGCTGCCGCTGGCCGTGATCGAGGGCATTCTCACAATGCTGGTGATGATGGGGCTGGAGACCTATGCCAAATCGGAATTGCAGGAGCTCCGCTCTGTAAAAGGAGGGCTGATTCAATGAGCCGGAATGCAATCATCGTTGTCGTCTCGCTGCTGGCCGTGATCGCGCTGGCCCTGGTGCCTCTGTTTGCCTTAAAGGGCGCGGAGTTCGGCGGAAGCGACGATGCCGGAAGCGTAAAGGTTGAGGAGGTCACGGGGGGACGCTATGAGCCCTGGTTTACCCCGGTGTTGGAGCAGATGATCGGAGGGGAGCTGCCGGGCGAGGTGGAGAGCCTGTTTTTCTGCATCCAGACGGGCCTGGGGGTAGGCGTGCTGGCCTACGGCTTCGGCTATCTGGTAGCTCGAAAGAAATACGGCGGGACGCCGCAGGAAAAACTCGCGGATATGCCGGAGCGGCCGTGATCCCGGCGTTGCTCGCAGGGCTGGTCTTCTTCAGCC
>CAZKRQ010000212.1:0-1672 GCA_964555125.1 uncultured Oscillospiraceae bacterium | reverse complement strand
ATGAAACCGTGGCAGACATTCTGCTATTACGCGGCGGCGGTTTTCTTTCTGCTGGGGAGAGGGCATCGCCACGACAGCGTGCTGACGATGGACGTCTATGCGCGGCGCTCCCGGCTCTGTCGGGAAAACGCGGCGTTTAAAGCGGTCGGGAGCCTGTGCCTGCTTGTCGGCTGTATCTGCTCTTGCTCGCCGGTTCCGCCGCTCCTCCTGTTCCTCTTTTTATCGGTTGTCACCGTGGCGCAGGGCGGCATCACACTGCGGGACTATCTCTCTGTGCTGGGACTGCCCGCGGTGTTTCTTCTGTTATCCGGCCTCACCCTTTTGTGGGATTTTTATCGCGGGCTGCCCGAGGAGGCCGTCCTGTCCCTTCCCCTTTTCGGGGGCTGGCTTGCGGTGGTTCCCGCCGCGCAGTCGTTGGGGATGCTGGTGCTGTCCCGGGCGTTGGGCGCGGTGAGCTGCCTGTATTTTCTCAGCCTGTCCACGCCGTTGCCGGAGCTGCTGGCGGTATTGCGCCGCGCGCATGTTCCGGCCGTCGTGGTGGAGCTCGCGGTGCTGATTTACCGGTATATTTTTATTTTGCTGGACACTTTTCGGGACATGCGGGATTCCGCCGCCAGCCGGTTGGGCTATCGGGGGTTGAAGAGAAGCCTGCGCACCACCGGGCTGGTGTACGGGGGGCTGCTGGCCAACAGCTTCCGGCGGGCAGGCGCCTGCTTTGACGCGATGGAGAGTCGGTGCTATACCGGGCAAATCGCGTTTCTCACCCCCAAAAAGAAGGTGACGGGCAAGCTACTCTGTCTGCTGGGTTTTCCTCTTGCGGGAATGCTGGCGGGGTTTTTGTTTTGCTAAAGGAGAAGATCGCAGGGCATGAAAGAGCTGCTTCGGTTTGAGCAGGTTTCCTACCATTACGACGGCGGAGGGGAGAGGGAAGCCCTTTTCCCGCTCTCCGTGCGTTTGTTTGCAGGAGAGAAAATCGCGGTATTGGGGAACAACGGCGCGGGGAAATCCACCTTTTTCCTGTTGGCCAACGGCGTCCTCAGCCCTCGAAGCGGCGTTATCCTGCTGGACGGGGAGCCGGTGGGCAAAAAGGAGAAGCAGCGGATGCAGCTGCGCCGCAGCGTGGGGCTGGTGTTTCAGGACCCGGATGTCCAGCTTCTGGCGGGCACCGTGGAGGAGGAGGTCAGCTTCGGACCCATGAATCTGGGCCTGCCGGAACAGGAGGTGCGCCGCCGGGTCGACATGGCGCTGGAGAGCCTGGGGCTGGCGGACTACCGCGGCCGGGGCCCCCAATATCTCTCCGGGGGCGAAAAGCGCCGGGTCGCCATTGCCGACGTTCTGGCTATGGAGCCACGGATCATGCTGCTGGACGAGCCCTCCAGCAACCTCGACCCGGCCGGACGGCGGATGCTGGAGGATACGCTGGAGCTCCTCCATCAAAGGGGGATGACCCTGGCGGTCGCCACCCACGATGTGGACTTTGCATGGCGGTGGGCGGACAGGGTGCTGGTGTTTCACAACGGGCGGCTGGAGCGGGACGCTTCGCCAGAGGCTGTTTTTGCGCAGGAGGCGCTGCTCACCGGCTGCGGTTTGGAACAGCCCCTGTTGTGGAAGGTGGCGGGGGCGCTGAAAATCCCCGTGCCGAAAAGACCGGAAGAGATGGAAAATTATCAGA
>CAZKRQ010000211.1:0-4063 GCA_964555125.1 uncultured Oscillospiraceae bacterium | reverse complement strand
GCGGATTGACTTTCTCATTTTCTTTCTGTAGAATTAAGAAAATTCCTGATAATCTGAAAAGGCATTGACGGGAAAAAGTAGTTCCGCGCAAGCGCAGCCGCAGAGAGTTGCCGGTTGGTGTGAGGCAATCTGACGCACGGGACGAACATCCTCCCCGAGCCTCCGCCTGAAAGGCCGCCGCCGAGTAGGAGCGGACGGGTCATATCCGTTATCGAATATGTGCGTTTCGCAGCGTTGTTGAACGCAGTCGAGGGGGTCGCCGTTTTTATCCGGCGGCAATGAGAGTGGTACCGCAGAGCTGAACAGGGCTTTGTCTCTTACAATGAGACTGGCCTTTTTTTGTATCTTTTTTGTCGATAGCATTGGCATTGCATGGGAACGCAATTTGTGGGAGCCGGAGGTGTGAAGTGAAAAAAATTGCCGTTATAGGCGACTATCATCAAAAGGAAGAAAGCCACCGTCTCATCATGCAATCTATAAAAGAGGCAGCGGAAGAACTGCAAGCCGAATTGGAAGCTCAGTGGATTATAAGCGACGCGTTGGATGTATCCGAGGAACATTTAAAATTATTTGATGGGTTTTGGTTTTCGCCGGGAAGTCCTTATAAGAATGCAGAGAATGTTTTATCGGCAATTCAATATGCAAGGGAGAATGAGGTGCCCGCACTGGGCACCTGCGCCGGTTTTCAGCATATGGTGATTGAGTTCGCACGCAATGTGTTGGGTTTATATCGTGCGGACAGCGAAGAAAATGATGCGGCATTTGCAGACGCCGTGATTGCAGAATTATCGTGCACATTAAAGAACAAAAAGGAAAAACTGAAAATATCCGGCACCGATTCCATTCTGGCCCGAACGGTAGGCGGGGACGAATTCATTGGAGAATACCGTTGTCATTATGGGTTTAATGAGGCATATCGCAGTGCATTTCAAAGCAGCGATGCGATTGCGGCCATCGTTGAATCGGAAAACGGATCCTTCAGAGGATTTGAATTGAAAGAGCATCCCTTTTTTATCGGCACTCTTTTCATTCCCCAATTTGATATCGGGGGAGATGGCCCTTATCGGATCATTAAATCGTTTGTAAAGGCTGTTTTAGAAGGATTATAACTGTTATGAAGGTTCGTGAAACCACATTCACCACGAGAGATATTATGGCTAAAGATTCGGAGGTCCAAACGACATGGTTTTAAACGGTTCAGAAATTCTCACCCGTGTTCTGATGGAACAGGGCGTGGATACGATTTTCGGGTACCCCGGCGGCGCGGTTCTCAATATCTATGACGCGCTGTACGCCGTGCGCGACCGACTTCACCATGTCATGACCGCGCACGAGCAGGGCGCCGCGCACGCGGCGGACGGCTATGCCCGCGCGACCGGGAAAACCGGCGTCGTGCTCGCGACGAGCGGCCCGGGCGCGACCAACCTTATCACAGGGCTCGCGACCGCCTATATGGACAGCGTGCCCGTCGTCGCCATCACCGGCAACGTCGGCACCGGCCTCATCGGCCGCGACAGCTTTCAGGAGGTCTATATCGCCGGCATCGCGATGCCCATCACCAAGCACACCTTCGCCGTGCAGCGGGTCGAGGAGCTCGCCGACACGCTGCGCCGCGCGTTCCAGATCGCGCAGTCCGGCCGCAAGGGCCCCGTCCTCGTCGACATCCCGAAGGACGTCACCGCCGCGGCCTGTGACTATGCGCCGCGCGAGCCGCTGCCGCTTGAGCCGCGCAAAAAGCCCGACGCCGCCCGTGTCGCCGAGGCCGCCAGACTCATCAACGAAGCGAAGCAGCCGGTCCTGTTTTTCGGCGGCGGCGTCGTGGCGAGCGAGGCGGGCGACGAGCTGCGCCATCTGATCGAGCGCGCGGGCATCCACGCGACCTATACGCTGATGGCGGCGGGCGGGCTCGGCTACGGCGAACCGATGAATCTGGGCCTGCTCGGTATGCACGGCAACTGCACCGCCAACTACGCGGTCGACAACGCCGACGTCGTCGTCGCGGTGGGCACCCGCTTCAGCGACCGCGTCGCGCTCAACCCCGAAAAATTCGCGAAGCGCGCCAAGATCATCCAGCTCGACATCGACCCGAGCGAGGTGAACAAAAACGTGCTTGTCGACTGCGCGCTGGTCTGCGACGTGGAGGAGGGCCTGCGCGCGCTGCTCCCCCTGCTGGAGAAGAGAGAGCATCCCGAGTGGATTGCCAAAATCAGGGTCTGGCAGGCCAGGGACTATCGGCCGAAGGACGACGACAGCGCGCTCAAGCCCCATCAGGTCATGGGCGCTATCTGCGACGCGGTCGGCGAGGACGCGATCTACGTCACCGACGTCGGCCAGCATCAGCTCTGGGCCGCGCAGTATATCCGCCTTGTGAAGCCGCGCAGCTTTCTGACAAGCGGCGGCCTGGGCACGATGGGCTTCGGCTACGGCGCGGCGCTCGGCGCGCAGACGGCCTATCCCGGCCGCAGAGTCGTCCACATCACCGGCGACGGCTCGTTTCACATGAACCTGCAGGAGGGCTGCACCGCCGTCAGCTACAATCTGCCCGTCATCACCGTTATCATGAACAATCAGGTGCTCGGCATGGTGCGCCAGTGGCAAACCGCTTTTTACGGCAGGCGCTATTCCTCCACCGACCCGCACCGCAAAACGGATTTCGTTAAACTGGCCGAGGCGTTCGGCGCCAAGGGCCGCCGCTGTGAGAATCTCGCAGCGTTCCGCGAGGCGATGGCCTGGGCCCTCGAGCAGAACGGCCCCGTCTGGATCGACTGCGCGATCGACAAGGATGAGAAGGTTCTGCCGATGATCCCCGCGGGCGGCAGCGTCAACGACATCATCATGGACTGAGCAAAGGAGACGACACAACATGGAACGACAGCTTGAAAGACAGGTCATGAGCGTGCTGGTCGACAACCACGCGGGCGTGCTCGCGCGGGTGGTCTCCCTGTTCAGCCGCCGCGGCTTCAACATCGACAGCCTGACCGTCTCGGCGACCAACAACCCCGCGCTCTCCCGCATCACCATCGTCGCGCAGGGTGACAAGGTCGGCATGGATCAGGTCATCCAGCAGACCGCGAAGCTGGTCGAGACCCGCAACATCGTCGCGCTCGACACCTCTCACAGCCTGCTGCGCGAGCTGCTGCTCGTCAAGGTCGAGGCGGACGAGACGACGCGCGGCGCGATTCGCGAGATCGCGGTCATTTACAAGGCGAAGATCATCGACCTCTCGGTCAGAAGCATGGTCATGGAGCTGACCGGCGAGCCGGCCAAGATCGACGCGTTTCTCGAGGTGCTCTCCCCCTACCGCATCATCGAAATGTGCCGCACCGGCGTGACGGCGCTCGAGCGCGGCGCGGGCTCGGCCGAGGTCGCAACCCAGTAGTTTCCGGCGGCGAAATCCGTTTCAAGCGCTGAAAATCTATATTCTAAATTATCTAAAAGAAAGCGAGACAAAACCATGATCAAAAAGTATTACGATGCGGACTGCAACCTCGGTCTTCTGGACGGCAAAACGGTCGCCGTGATCGGCTATGGCAGCCAGGGCCACGCGCACGCGCTCAACCTGCACGAAAGCGGCGTCGACGTCGTCGTCGGCCTGCGCAAGGGCTCCGCGAGCTGGAAAAAGGCCGAGGAGGCCGGTCTCAGGGTGATGGAGGTCCCCGAGGCCGCCAAGGCGGGCGACCTCGTCATGATGCTCGTGCCGGACGAGCTGGCCGCCGATCTCTACAACGAGCAGGTCGCGCCCAACATGAAGGAGGGCGACGTGCTCATGTTCGCCCACGGCTTCAACATCCATTTCAATTTCGTCAGCCCCGCCAAATACCTCGACGTCATCCTGGTCGCGCCCAAGGGTCCCGCCCACACCGTCCGCAGCCAGTATCTCGAGGGCAAGGGCGTTCCCTCCCTGATCGCCGTGTATCAGGACGCGAGCGGCAAGGCGAAGGACTACGCGCTCGCTTACGCGAGCGGCATCGGCGCGGGCCGCGCCGGCATCCTCGAGACTTCCTTTAAGGAGGAGACCGAGACCGACCTGTTCGGCGAGCAGGCGGTCCTGTGCGGCGGCGTG
>CAZKRQ010000210.1:0-4064 GCA_964555125.1 uncultured Oscillospiraceae bacterium | reverse complement strand
TTGACCTCTGTGTAGTAGCCGTAGTTCTTCACCTTCGTGCCATACGGCAGGGCGACCATGCTCCCGGTCTTGGACCCTGCCACGTTGCGGATGTGGAGGCCGCTCTTCGCCGTCACAGTGTAGGTCCCGGCCAGCTTCTTGTCAAAGCCCTTTGCCGTCCCGGTTGCTTTCCGCTCCGCCGTCACGCCGGTTGCGGCCTGCGGCACGTTCTCCGGCTTGACCTCCGCCACAGAGCCATCCACCAGCTTCCCGCTGTTGTTGTACTCCCGTGCGTCCACAATCCAGAAGTAAGCGGCCTCGTTCTTGAACGTCGCCAGATTCCCGTTTACCCGGTTGTCCCTGGTGGATGCCGGGTCGTTGATGCGCACCTTGTCGTCCGCCCACCAGAGAACGACGAAATGCCCTCCGCCGGTCCAGGTTCCCTTCTTCATCAAGGCGATTGCGTAATAGCCCTGTTTCAGATACTTCACCGTCTCGTCAAAGGACGTGGCCTTGGGGTTGTGGTAGGCGTTCACCCAGTTCAGTTGCCAGCACTTGATACCGTAGGCCGCAAACTGCGGGGCAAAGTAGGCGTAATAGGTCCCGTTGCCCAGCGCCTTGTACCCGTGGTCCACGGACCATTTGCAAGTGTCCTCCGGCGTAATGTTCTTCCCCGTCAGGGTGGACAGCAGCATAGCCGCAGCGGTCGGTCCGCACCCGGAGCTGCCAATAGTAGATTTCTCTCCCTTCACCCGGTACGGCTTACTCGCCCACCTCTTGTCCGTCTGGAGGAAGGAAACAGGCTTCTTGTTCATCTTGGGTCCTCCTTCCGCCGCCTGCTTGGCGGCAAACTTGTTATAGTAGACCTGCCCATACTGCACCCGTTTCAGCTTCACCGCGTCCCCCTGATTGGCGGGCCGCTCGAATTTCAGAAGGACCGCATTGGACGCCGCTTCAATGGTCTTGGCGGTTTTCAGCGTTTCCAGTACGCCAGGGAAGGAGCCGCCCAGCTCGTGGAGCAGGAAAGCAAGCTGCATTTCCAGGTCCCCAATGCTTGCGCCCCGCTCCTTGGCAAAGGCCAGCAGCGCGGCCTTGCGGGTGTGATAGGTCCACTGTGCCAGCCCATACCCGGCGCTGTCCTTGGCAAAATTGGTGTATCTGCCATGGTCCACCAGCTCCGTGTACTCCGCGTCGGCCATGCCCAGCTTCCCTTCGTAGCTGTTCTGGAGGTTATTGGGCCGCAGTCCGCTTTCCGCGTACAGGTTTCCCATCAGCCCCGCCGCGCCACAGGCGGTCATGCCCGCCGCCGTCAGGTAGTTCCATATTTTTTCCTCGTTTGTTTTTCCGGTCAGCATTTGTAAAAGCTCCTTCCCGCTATCCCACTGCTTGGCCTCCGTCCTCCGGCGGTTCATCCTCCGTCGGCTGTCCTTTGTCCGGCCAGCGGTTATTTTTACTCAAATTCTCCACCGCCGATTTGATCGCATACACGACGACCGGGGCGACGATTTCCGCCAGCGCCACCTTCGACAGTTCTTCCGCGATCTGCGGTTTGTCCAGCGCGGCCAGGATATAGCTACACCATACCCAGGCAAAGCCGTTCCCCACGCAGGCCCAAACCACCCGCTTCATCGTCTCCGTTTTCACCGGCCCGCGCCCCTCATTCAAGGCGGCCCGCAGTTCTTTCACCCGTCGGCGCATACGCCAGATTGTGGCCGCGCCGAACGCAACGCCCAGCGCAATGCCCACCACCAGCGCCCCGGCGATAAGTATAAGCGTCATTGCGTCTCCCTTCGTTTACGCGAGGCCAGCCTTAACAGCGGCAATACCCAGGAGAAGAAGGATGCCCCATTTCAGGACCTCCCACACGATATTGTCCCAGCGTTTTCCCGGCTTCTTCTCGATGGCGTCCACCTTCTGGCCCAGCGCGGTAACGTCCGTCTTGATCTCCGTCATGGTGTCCGTCTGGTGCTTCTGCTCCGTTGCCATGACCTCCACGGCGGTTGCCAACCGGTTCAGGGTGTCCACCTTCTCGTCCATTTCGTCCAGTCGGTGGGTGTTCGATTTGCTCCTGGCGTCCACCTCCGCCAGCTTCACGGCCATTTCCTCCTGCGTCATGGCCCATACCTCCTTGCACAATTCGTCTTGATGCACAGGGGCCGCCTCCATGATGGAGACGGCCCCGCCGCCGGTCCTTAGACCTTGACCTCCAGCGCCTCGATGATGTCCTCCACATCCTTGCGGATGATGGCGGGCACCTGCTCCAGCGTTTTCTTGCCCTTGATGATAAGGGTCGCGTAGACGACGGCCATATCGTACACCTCCTTCCCCAGCAAGAGTTTCAGCGCCCAGGCTTTAATCCTGCTCATGTCCGGCCTCCGCCAGAAGCGCTTCGACCTCGGCCCGGATGCGGGCCGGAACGTCGTCAATGGTTTTCAAGCCCTTCCTGATAAGGGCGGCGTAGACTTTAGCCATTCTCCATACCTCCAAGCATCTGCTCGTACACGTCGCACAGCGCCAGATTGGTGTTGTCCACCTGTTCCTCCAGCGCGGCCAGCTTCTCCCGCAGCTCGGCGTTCTCCTTGGTAAGCTGCTCATTGGTCTTGCGCTTGTTCATTTCCTGGATGGAATCGACCCGTCTCTTTACCATTATTGGAACCCTCCTTGCACGCTGCTGATGTATCCGCCGATGCCGGACGCGCCCCGCGCCACTTCCACCTTGAAGTTGAACGCAAAGCCGTTGGCGGCGGTTTCGTTGGTGAAGATGTGGTTGCCGCCGTTCTTGACCTCCGTGGTGCAGTCCTCCCACACCGGCGTAGTGTCGTTGGCGTTGTTCGTCACCTTCACGCTGTACTGCGCGTCGGCGGGGATGTCCCCGGCCACGGACAGCACGCAGATGGTGATCTTCGCGTCCGCCTCCATCGGCTCGGCCAGGGTGATGCTCGCCGCCGTGACGGACTTGGTGAAGGTCAGCTTGTGGACCGCCGACGCCTTGCCGTCGCTGGCGGTGGCGGTCAGGACGTGCGCCCCGTTCAGCAGCTTAAAGAACGTGTCCCCGGTCACGGCAAAGGTGTTGCTGCCCCCCAGGGTGGCGGAGAACATGCGCAGCTCCACACCGTCGATTGCCTCCGTCACGCTCACGGCGTCGTTGTCCGCGTCGCTCACGCTGTAGGCCACGGAGAACCCCGCGCTCTTGGTCCCCAGGTCGGACCCGCTGGCCGTGTCGCAGGTGACGGTCGGTGCGCGGTTGTTGTTTACCGGCTGGGCCGTCCCCGTTGTGTATGCGCTGGTGGCGTCGTATGCGTCGTAGGACCGGACCCGGTAATTGACGCTGTTCCAGCCCCGCGTGATGTTGTCCGTGTAGGTGGTGTTCGCGCCCTTGTAGACCTGCGCCCAGTCGCCGCCGTCTACCTGCCGCTCCAGCTCGTACCCGGTCAGGTTGTTGTCCGGGTCGCTGGCCGCACCCCATGTCACCGTCAGCGTCCCGCCGCCCAGCACCTCGCTCGGCACCGTGATACTGGCCGGGGCTTCGGGTGCGTGATTGTTAAACACGCTCACCTGGGCGCTGTTCCGGTAGGTGCTGTAAAGCCCCTCGCTGTCGTAAGCCTTTACCCGGTACATCACCGTGGCGCTGCCCGCCGGTACGGTGTTGGTCGTGCTGGTGGCGCTGCCCTGGTACACCTGCGTCCACGTCCCGCCGCCGTCTACGGACCGCTCCACCACATAGCCCTCCAGGTTATTTTCCTTGTCGGTGGCGGCGCTCCACGACACGTTGATGCTCGTCCCGCCCTGGATGCTTTCGGGGATTGTGATGCTGGCGGGCGTCGTCGGGGCCGTGTTCGTCTGAACGGAGCCGTCGTCAGAGACCAAGAGAGAAGAGGGAAGTATCAAAGCGGGGCGGATGCCATAGGTGTCGGAACAGCTGCTGCTGCTCCAGTCGCCATTGGAGTACACCAACTGCGCGTACGTCGCACCGCCGCCGGAGTAGCAATAGGGGCAACGGAGCCACCAGTTCGACGCGGAACCGTTCAGCTTCGCCACGCGCTTTGTGTCCGCTGCTGTGTCCTGGCACCCGGCAAAATAGGCCA
>CAZKRQ010000209.1:0-4076 GCA_964555125.1 uncultured Oscillospiraceae bacterium | reverse complement strand
TGCCGCGCTCGAGCAGCTCCTGGCAATAGGCCATGCGCTCGTCGTTGTCGGCCGGGACGCCCGCCTTGGAGCACAGCGCAATCACGATCGCGTCGTTCGCCGCCGCCAGATCGACGTTTTCGATGCGGTCGCCCGCGTCCGCCGAGTTGACGATGGGCTTGCCCTTGGCGCGGTTATAGACCGAGATACCGGCCTCAATCGCCTTTTTGTTGGCGGTGTCGAGAGCGAGGGGCACATTGTCAAAATGCTCCTGCAACAGCTGGACCGCCCATTTCATGAGCTCCTCGCCGTTGCTCTCCGCCGGCCCGATGTTGACGTCGAGATAGGTCGCGCCCGCGTCAAGCTGCTCCTTCGCGCGCTTGAGGATCGGCTCGGGGTTCTGGGTGTTCATAGCCTCGCGGATTGCAGGCGAGATGCAGTGGATCCGTTCGCCGATGGTAATGAATTTTGCCATGTTGCGTTGCCTCCAATATGTGATTTTTTAAAAATTGGCGTCTTTGAGGAACTTCGGGATCTGAATCGCCTCGTTGGTGCCGACGACCACGTTCCAGCCGGGCAGCTTGTCCTCGATCTCGCCCTTGAGGACGGCGACCTTGCCGGGAATGATAAGGGTGCGGTTCTTGATCTTGCCCGCAATGTCCTGCTCCTCGAAGAATTTCGCGATCGAGGAGGCCGACAGCTTGCCGGCCGCCCAGGCGGTCAGGACCGAATAGCCGCCCGCGTCGGTGATGAGGAAGTTGATCGGCTTACCCGAGCGCTCCACCTCGCCCGAAACGACGAAATAGGTCAGCGCAAAGTCGACGGTGACCATGCAGGGCGCGTTCTCGTCCGCACCGTTCATCGGGTAGATGCCCGGCGCGACCTTCATCGGCTTCTGCGGGTCGGTGAAGATATTCTGGCGCAGGCCATACAGCGGCAGCGCCTGGGCATAGCTCATGCCGTCCATGACGATGATCGAGCCGTACTTCAGGGTGAACACGGCGGCCAGCGCCGACTGCATCCGCTCGTCGCCGCCCGCGAGCTTGCTGAGGTTGACGATCGAGGGATAGCCGAAGGTGCGGTTGTTCTCCTTCAGGCAGGAGCGGCGGATCAGCACCGCGTTTTTGTAGGTCTCCTTGATGCTCGCGCCGGTCGCGTCGAGCATCAGGTTCTTGTTGCCGGCGGCCTCGAGCGCCGCGACGGTGTCGAACAGTTCGTCGAGGTTCGCGCCCTTGACGCCGAGCACAACGCCCGCCTCGGTGGCGACCTTGTTCATATCGTCCTTGTTGGCGGCGGTGGCGCCGAGCAGGACAGGCTTCTCATCCTTGCAGACCTCGAGAGCCGCCTTGGCGCATTCGGGGCACTCGACATCGAGCACGAGCGCACGGCCCGCTTCCTTCGCCTTGTTGACCAGCGCGACATATTTGTCGACGCCGTTGCCGGCATAGGTCAGATACAGGAACTCGACATACATCCGCTCGCCGATGCGCTCATAGTCGACATGCTTGACGCCCGCGAGCACCGCGTCGACCGCGGCGTCGTCCATGTCCGAGCTGAGGTTCGCCGCGAAGAGGTTTTTGTTGACGAGGGTCTTCTCATGGCGGAACAGAACCGTCTCGCCGCCGAGCTTGTGGGCGTTGTCGCCCGCGCCGACCTCGATCACCTTCATCGGGGGCGCGGTCGCCTCCGACAGCTTCGCGATCACGTCGGCGCTCATGTGCGGGCATTTTTCCAGCGGGATCGCGCCCTGCGCGACCTTCATCGCGAACGCCATGCAGGTCGGGTTGCCGCACTCCTTGCAGTTTGTTTTCGGTGTCAGTTTAAAAATATCCAGGCCTTTCAGTGCCATGTTACTCTGCCTCCCTTCCCGTTATGCAAGCTCTTTGATGAGCTTGGTGATGGTCTCGACCGATTGCGGATGACGCAGGATGACCGCGTCGGAGCCGGACGCGAGGCAGGCGGCCGCCGTGACGACCTCCATATCCACGCCGCGGGTCTCCCGGCTGCCCCATTCGGGCATATCCTCTTCGGACGCGACTGACTCCTTGACCACCCATGTCTCGGTGCAGACGGGGGTGATGATCGGCATCTGCAGCATCGCGTCGTTCTGCGACAGCGCGGCGGCCTTGATGCGGTCGAGGGTGGAGGCGACATATTCATAGCCATAGCCCGCGGCGGCCGAGCCGGTGTTCATCACGATGTTCTGCGCCGGCACGCCGAGCTGGGTCATCAGCACGTTGAGCTGCTTCGCGAGGTTGATGTCGACGGCGGATTCCGCGCCAACCTTCTGGCCATAGGCCAGGCCGACCGAAGCGCCGACCGTCTTGTAATCCTCCTCCTTCGCGGAGAGGAAGGCGACGTTCTTATCCGAGAGCGCCTCGGCGAGGGCGCCGAACAGCTGCGCGTCCTTCTCGATGTTTTTGCAGCCCATGACGACGATGGGCAGGTCGATCGCGGCGGCCGCCTCTTTGGCCTCCTTGACGCAGTCCTCAACCGAGCGGTTTTCGCCGTTCGGGTCGGCGGACTCAAAGCGCAGCACGACGAAATCCGCGCCGGGCATGGTCGCGGCCTTCTTGGCGCGCGCGGCGAGCGTGTCGCAGCCCGCGTAAAACGCCTTGACGGCATCCGCCTCGTTCTCATAGGAGGTGTCGAACACCTCGACGCCGACCTTCGGGCTGTTCTCGACGGGCGCGTCAAAGGTGTAGAACGGGAAAACGTTCTCGCCGCCAATCTTGACGGCCTTGTCGCCGGTCCCCAGCTCAACGGTGTTGATCTTCGCGCTGAAGGCCTGTGGTTTTGTGGTAAACGGCATGATTACCAGTCCCCTCTTTCTTTTGAAAATAAAATGAAAGTGCTTTTGCGGTGGTTTTATCTCAATTTGCGAAAGCCAGAAATGAGTTTGCTCCGCCAAAGCGGAGTCGTTGCGCCGCCGGGCCGCTCACAGCCCCAGCTCGGGCAACAGCGCCCAGAGCGCCTTTTTGCTCGGCGACGAGGGCGAAATCAGCGAGGTCGGCTCGCCGTCGCAGTCCGCCTGATAGATCGTCTCGTCCTGCGGGATCACGCCCAGAAGATCAAGGCCCTGCAAAGCGATCTCCTCGCGGGTTCCCTCGTTGAGCTCACCGTTCGGCGCGCGGTTGACGATCAGCTTCATCACGCCGGGGTTGAGCCCCAGCTCGCCGACCATCTTGGCGATGCGGCCGACCGCCTGCACGCCGCGCCGCGAGCAGTCGCTCACCAACAGCAGAATATCGACCTTGGGCAGCGTGCCGCGCGCGATGTGCTCGAGGCCCGCCTCGTTGTCGATGACCATATATTTGTAATTGCCAACATACTTTTGCAGCTGCGCCTGCAACACGCCGTTGACATAGCAATAGCAGCCCTTGCCCTGCGTGCGCCCCATGACGAGCAGGTCGTAGTCGTCCTCCTCGGTGAGCGCCGCGTTGAAGCGGTATTCCGCATATTCCTGCTTGGTCATGCCCGCGGGAATCGGGCTCGTCTCGGCGAGCTCGGCCTGCGCCATATCCTCGCGGATGTCCCCCAGCGTCGTCTCGATCTCGACGCCGAGCACCTCATTGAGGTTGGCGTTGGCGTCCGCATCCACCGCGAGCACCGTGCCCTTTTTGTTTTTGACGAGATAATCGATAATCATGCCGCAGGTCGTGGTTTTTCCGGTGCCACCCTTGCCCGCGACGGCGATGGTCTGCATGATCTGTCCCTCCGTTTAGAGATCGACGATGCCCGACTCCTTCACGAGGGTCGTGACATCCTCATATTTATTGAGCGCATAGAGATGGATGCCGTCGATGCCGCACGCGCGGTATTCGTCGATGAGTTTGACGGTATACTCCATGCCCGCTTTCTTGAAATCTGCCTTCTTGGCGGCGATGGATTCCTCGCTCTCGTTGGGCGCGAAGGGGTTCGGGAAGATCCAGTGCTTCGAGATGATCTCGGCGAGCGCGCGGGGCATCACGCAGCCGTTGCGGCTGAGCGCCATGTTGATCGTCGCCGCCGCGTCGAGCACCGGCATGATGCCCACGTCGACCGGCATCGTGACGCCCGCGTTGCGAATCGCGTCGAGCCAGTAGCGGAATTGATCC
>CAZKRQ010000208.1:456-4091 GCA_964555125.1 uncultured Oscillospiraceae bacterium | reverse complement strand
GTACCGTTCACCATCGCTTTGACGCGCTTGACGTTGGGCTTAAAGGTCCTGTTCGAACGCCTGTGCGAGTGAGAAACCTGAATTCCGAAAGCAACACCTTTGCCGCAGATTTCGCATTTAGCCATCCTCTGCACCTCCTTACTTAAATTAATCACGGTTAGTATGATACCAGATCTTCACATGAAATGCAAGCATTTTTTGCGTTTTGCCCGCGCCGATTATTTCCCATACTTTTTCACGAGATAATCGATCGCCTCTTCATAGCCCGCGAGGCCGTGGCCGATGATCGCCTTTTCACAGGCCATGCCCGGGTAGGAAATATGCCGGAACGTCTCGCGCGCGTTCACGTCCGAGATATGCACCTCGACCGCGGGCCTGGCCACCGCCTTGAGCGCGTCCAGAATCGCCACGCTTGTGTGGGTATACGCGGCGGGGTTGATGACAATCGCGTCGGTTCCGTCCGACCAGGCGGCCTGTATGCGGTCGACAATCGCGCCCTCATGATTGGACTGAAAGCACTCGTGCTCAACACCGAGCGCCGCGCAGCGCCGCGCAATGCGCGCCAGCAGCGCGTCATAGCTCTCCTCGCCGTAGATTCCCCTCTCGCGAACGCCCAGCATATTGATATTGGGGCCGTTGATAATCAGAATTTTCATCGTTTCTTACCTCTGTCCTCTCTGCCGCGCGGCGGCAAGGCGGCCCGCCGCCGTTTCAGCATAAATCAATCACCAAAAACGGACCGCAGGACGGCCTGCACGGTTTGCTGCGGCGCGTCGTTGTTATCCGCCGTGAAATCGGCAAACGACGCGTAAAGGGGCCGGCGCTCCTCGTAGAGCGCCGCGAGGCTGTCCGCGCTTTGCGAAAGAGGCCGCCCCTGAACGGGCAGCTTATCCAGCGCGCGCTGCAACCACACGATCACCCCGTTTTGGCGCAGCAGCAGGCGGTTTTCCCCTGTTTTAACGGCGCCGCCGCCCGTCGCCGTCACAACGCCTGTGCGCTGCCCAGCCTCCCTGACTGCCGCGGTCTCGGCGACGCGAAACGCCGCCTCCCCGTCGCTGCGAATAATCTCCTCCGGCGTGCGGCCCGTCTGCCGCAGGATGATCTCGTCGGTGTCGAGAAAATCGCGCCCCAACGCCTGCGCGAGCAGCCGGCCAATCGTCGTCTTGCCGCTGCCCGGCATCCCGACGATCGCGATATTGGTCTGCTCACGCAGCAGAGCGCCGAGCACCCGCTCGGTCTCGCCGTCCGGCACGGGGTCACCGGTGAACCGCTCGCACGCGCGCACCGCCTGCGCGACAAGCATCGGCAAACCGTTGGAATGGGCGAGCCCCCGCTCCCGCGCCGCAAGGCACAGCCGCGTGTGCAGCGGGTTGTAGACCACGTCGAGCACCGCCTCGAGGCCCGGCAAGCGCGCGAGATCGACGGGGCACCCCTCCGGCGCCGGGAACATGCCGACCGGCGTCGTGTTGACGAGAACCGCCGCGTCCGCGTGGCGCGCAAGATTCTCATAATTGTTTTCGCCCGAACGCGAGATCACGACCGGCTCGCCGCCCTGCGTGCGCACGGCGTGGCAGACCGTCAGGCTGGTTCCGCCCGAGCCGAGCACGAGCGTCTTTTTTCCAGCGAAGTCGATCCCCGCCCGGCGCGCCATATAGAGAAAGCCGTCGACGTCGGTGTTGTCGCCGAACAGCGCGCCGTCGGGCCGCCGCACAAGGGTGTTGACGCTGCCGATGGCCCGCGCCGCCGGCGAGAGCTCGTCGCAAAGCGGCATCACCGCGCGTTTATAGGGAATGGTGACGTTGAGGCCCGCGACGTCGGGGCGGCGCACAAACGGCGCGAGCGCGCTCTCCTCGAGCTCATACAGGCCGTAGGCATAGCGGCCGAGCGCCTCGTGGATGCGCTTGCTGAAGCTGTGGCCAAGCCTTTCGCCGATCAGCCCATAGATGCGGCCGTCGCCGCCCGCCACACTCACAGCTCGTTATATGCGCCGAGGAAATCGACCTGCTCATAGCCGCCCTCGATGTCGCTCAGCAGCCGCAGAACCTCGTCCGAATAGACCGACGCGTCGATATCGAAATAAAACATAAAGGAGAAGTCCGTGCCCGGGATCGGGCGGCTTTCCAGCTTGCAGAGATTGAGGCCGAGCGAGCTGAATTTCGCGAGCATGAAATTGAGCGAGCCGGGCGTGTGCGGCAGCGGCATCATCAGGCTGATTTTGGACGCCCCGGGAAAAATCTCCATCTCCTTGTTGATGCAGATAAACCGGGTGAAGTTGCCGTCCGAGTTCTGCACCCGCACCCGCAGGTCGTCCAGCCCGTACAGCTCGGCGCAGTTGTGCGACGAGATCGCCGCCACATCGTCGCGCCCCGACTCGGCGACCATCTTGGCCGCGACCGCCGTGTTGGCGACGGGTGTGATCTTGATCTGCTTGTTTTTGGCGAGGAATTCGCTGCACTGGCCGATCGCCTGATCGTGCGAATAGATCTCCCGGATGTCCTCAAGGCGGACGCCCGGCCGCGCGAGCAGCGCGTGATTGACCTCGAATTTGATCGAACGCGCGATATAGAATTTGTATTTTTTCATCAGGTCATAGACCTCGTTGACCGAGCCGTAGGAGCTGTTCTCGATGGGCAGGATGCCGTAGTGGCAAAGGCCCATGTCGACCGCCTGAAACACGCTCTCGAAGCTGCTCAGATACATGATGCTCGGCAGGGCGAACAGCCGGTCGCACGCCTGCTGGGAATAAGCGCCCTCGACCCCCTGACACGCGACGACAGCCTTTTGCGGAAAGAGCTGCGGCGTCTTTTCCAGCGCGGCGCGAATCTCCGCCTCGAGCTCGGTTTTGCGCGCGATATACTTGATCTGGCGCGAGCGGCTCAGATCAAACAGGGTGTTGAACAGAATTTTGGTGTAAATCGCCAGCTCGTCTCCCACGCGGTGGGTCACGCGGTCGACAATCTCGCGCTCGCGCGCCTTGTTGAGAATATTCATATAATGCTTCTGCTTATACTTCGCCACGTCGAGCGAGACGTCCATGCGCTCCTTGAAAAGGTCCGCGATCTGGTCGTCGATCTCGTTGATTCTCGCCCTGCACTGCTGCAAATCCATAGTCGTTTCTCCTCAAATCATAGTTGGCGCGGCGCAAACCCGCCGCCGAAGGTAAAGCGCTCGTCCCCCATCATCAGGTCGAGCAGCGCGAGCGCGCACGCGGCCTCGACGCAGGGCACCGCCCGCACCGCCACGCAGGGGTCGTGCCGCCCCCGAATCACCAGCTTTGCGTCGCGCCCGGCCGCGAGATCGACCGTGTCCTGCTCCTTTGCGATCGAGGGCGTCGGCTTGAACGCCGCGCGGAACACGAGCGGCATACCGCTCGCGAGGCCGCCAAGCGCGCCGCCGTGGCGGTTGGTGCGGGTGCGCACCGTCTCGCCGTCGTAATAAAAGGGGTCGTTGTTCTCGCTGCCGCGCAGCGCCGCCGCCGCAAAGCCCGCGCCGAACTCGATGCCCTTGACCGCCGGGATGCCGAACACGGCGCACGCGACCCGGTTTTCGAGCCCGTCGAAGATCGGCTCGCCGAGGCCGACGGGGAGCCCCAGCGCGCAGCACTCGACCACGCCCCCGACCGAATCGCCCTGCGC
>CAZKRQ010000208.1:0-446 GCA_964555125.1 uncultured Oscillospiraceae bacterium | reverse complement strand
GCGCGCGTCCTCAATGGCGGCGGCCATCCTCGCGCCCGCCTCGTCGTCGAAGACGGCGAGCGGCTTCGCCTGCGCCGCCTCCAGCTGCGCGCGGGTTATCTTCACAGGATCGGCCGGCGTGTCGACGACCCCCGCGATCGAGGCGATATGCGCGCCGACAAAGACCCCCTTTTCCTCGAGCATCTGCATACACATCGCGCCCGCAAAGACAAGCGGCGCGGTCAGCCGGGCCGAAAAATGGCCGCCGCCGCGAATGTCGTTCGCGCCGCAGGTCTTGACAAAGGCGGGATAATCCGCGTGCGCCGGGCGCGGCTTGCGCCGCAGCTCGTCGTAATCCTGCGAGCGGGTGTCGCTGTTTTCGATCACGGCGCACAGCGGCGCGCCGCAGGTCACGCCGTCGACCAGGCCGCTGAGCACGCGGGGCTCGTCGCTCTCCCTGCGCCGGG
>CAZKRQ010000207.1:306-4113 GCA_964555125.1 uncultured Oscillospiraceae bacterium | reverse complement strand
ACCCGCGCCGCGAAGCACAGATCCACGACGTTGCGCGTTCCATCCACATTGACCCGCTGCACACGCGGGTCAAATTTCGACGCGATCGAGACGATGCCCGCCGCGTGTATGACAATCAGCTGTTGGCCCTCCCCCACCGCAAACGCGGCTCTCAGGGTTTCCGGCTCGGTCACGTCGCCGGCAAAAATCTCCGCCGCCGCGGGCAGGCGCGCCGCATTGGGGTCGTCCGGCAGCACGAGCGCCCGAACTCTTCGATTTTGTGCGCAGAGCTGTGCGACGACTGTGTTGCCGAGATGGCCCGCCGCCCCTGTGACAAGATAAATGGTCTCCAACCGCAGCGCCTCCTTTGCTTTCCTGTTCTTTATTATACTGCGAAAGCTGAACGGCAGGTGAAATTGTTTGTGACGAAAGGAAAGGATTCTGACGGCAATGCGACAGAACCCTTTGGGTGTGTTGATTTTCATTAATAGATTTCGTGTTTTTTCTTATAAGCTCGAACAATTGTGATGATGACAGAGGCCGCAAACGCCGCGAAGAGGAACACCGGCCCAATCCACACATTCGAGTTCTCATTATAGCTGAGCGTCTCGGTCCAATACTGGTCGATGAGCAGGTTCGTCTGCTCGGACAGGGCCCGGAATACCTCGGTTTTCGCGAGGGTCTCCGCCGGCGGGTAGGCGATCGCCATCGCCGCCTCGTCCATCTCGAGCAGCGCCTTCGCCTGCGGGATCGGGGTGGAATAGCCGATATACTCGGCGTTGGCCGCCGAAACCTCGGGCTCGCACATATAGTTGATGAACAGCTCCGCCGCCTCCCGGTTCACGCAGCCCTTGGGGATCACCATGGCGTCCACGAAGTAATTGGTCCCCTCCTCGGGGATCACAAACGCGAGATCCGGGTTCTCGTCCATCATCGTGATCGCGTCCCCCGCGTAATAGGGCGCGATCGCCGCCTCGCCGCCCTCCATCTTGTTGAAGATCTCGTCCATGACATACGCCTGCACCAGCATCTTCTGTTTTTTGAGCTCGTTCGCCGCCTGCTCAAGATGGGCGGGGTCCTCGTCGTTGAGGGAATAGCCCAGCCGCGCGAGCGAGATGCCGAAGGCGTCGCGGGAATTGGAAAACATCAGAATATTGCCCAAATACCGCTCATCCCACAGCGCGTCCCACGAGGTCACGTCGTCTTCGATCATTGTCGTATTGTAGATGAGGCCGACGACGCCCCACATGTAGGGCACCGAATATTCGTTTTTCTCGTCGTATTCCCGGTTCTTATACTCCTCGTCGATGAGGGCGAAATTGGGGATATGGGAGAGATCGAGCTTTTCGAGCATCCCCTCCGCCGCCATGCGGGCGATCATATACTCGGAGGGGATCAGCACGTCGTACTGCCCGCCGCCGCTCTTGATCTTGGCGTACATCTCCTCGTTGGAGGCGAAGGTCGTGTAGTTCACCGTGATGCCGGTCAGCGCCTCGAATTCGGCGATAACGTCGAGCGTACCGTCCGCGCCGTCCGAGATATACTCGCCCCAGTTGTAGACGTTGAGGGTGACCTTCTGTCCCTGAAATTTCTGATAATAGGCCTCGTCGGCCACCCCCACCTGCGCGAAGCAGGGCAGCGAGAGGCCGCAGAGCAACAGCGCGCACAGCGCCAGACAGACAATCCTCTTCATCACAGCCGCCTCTCTTTCGCGAGCTGCCGCTCGGCGCGGATGTCCTTGTAGTTCATGAGCAGCAGGATGCTCAGCACGACCACAAACAGGATGGCGGACAGGGCGTTGATCTCGGGGCTGACCTTGCGGCGGGTCATCGAGTAGACCGCAATCGGCAGGGTCTGCGCCGTGCCGGCGGTGAAATAGCTGATGATAAAATCGTCGATGGAATAGGTCAGTGCGGTCAAAAAGCCGGTCATGATGCCGGGCATGATCTCGGGGATGACGACCTTAAAGAAGGCCTGCACCCGATTGCAGCCGAGATCGAGCGCCGCCTCATAGAGATTCTGATCCATCTGCCGCAGCTTGGGGCTGACCGAGAGAATCACATAGGGGACGTTAAAGGTGATATGCGCGATGATGAGGGTCGTGATGCCCATCTCAAACGGCAGCCCGACGACGGAGAGCAACGTTCGCATCGCGACAAAGAGCAGCAGCATCGAGACGCCGATCACGATCTCGGGGTTGACGACCGGCACATAGGTGATGTTCATGATCAGCGTGCGCGCGCCCTTGCGCATGGCGCGAATGCCGACCGCCGCCGCTGTGCCCAGCACCGTCGCGAGGATCGACGACACCGCGGCGACAAGCAGCGTGACGCCGAACGCCTTGATGATCATCTCGTTTTGAAAAAGCTGCCGGTACCAGTTGAGCGTGAAGCCGGAGAAGACATTGCGGCTTTTGGACTCATTGAACGAAAACAGAATCAGCACCGCAATGGGCAGGTAGAGGAAGAAAAAGACGCCGCCGATATAGGCCTTGGCCGCCCGGTTTTTTTTCTTTTGTATCATACCAGCATCCCCTCCATTTCCTCGTCGTCAAACTGGTTGGCGACCGACATGCACAGCAGCACGATCACCATCAGGACGAGCGCCATCGCGGAGCCGAGATGGGGGTTATAGGCGTTGCCGAGAAACTGCATCTCAATGAGGTCGCCGATGAGCAGGTTTCCCCCGCCGCCCAACATGCGGGAGATGATAAAGGTGCTGATCGACGGGACAAACACCATCGTGATGCCGGTCGTGACGCCGGGCATCGCCAGCGGGATGATGGCCCGGCCGGTGATCTGCCACATATTCGCGCCGAGATCCTGCGCCGCCTCGATCACCGAGTTATCGATCTTGGTCATGACCGAATAGAGCGGCATAATCATGAAGGGCAGATAGTTATACACCATGCCGAGCACGACCGCGCCCTGCGTGTTGATCATCTGGAACGGGCCGAGCCCGATCAGGCCGAACAGCCGGTTAATCAGGCCATTGTTTTCAAGCAGCGTCATCCACGCATAGGTGCGCAGGAGGAAATTCATCCACATCGGCAGCATGATGAGCATAATCATGAGCGTCTGGTTCGCGCCCCGCATCCGCGAGATGAGATAGGCGAGCGGAAACGCGAGCAGCAGGCAAATCGCCGTCGCAAGGATCGCAAGCCAGATCGACCGGGCAAACACCGGGGTATATTGACCGATCTGCGCGAGGTTCGCGAGGGTGAAGCCGCCCTCCTTGTCGGTGAAGGCGTACCACGCGACCATGCCCAGGGGGGCGACGATAAAAATCACCATCCAGATGAGATAGGGCACGCTGGCGATTTTCGTATATCTCTTCATCTCACGCCTCCGGCTTTCTCATAATGTGGATCTCGTCGGGCCCGATCCTCATTCCGACCTGCGCGCCCGGCTCGGCGCTTTTGGTCGAGTGCACCTTCCAGGTATAGCCGGCCTGCTCAATGAGCATCTCAAAGTGGACGCCCTTAAACACGACGCTTTTGACGACGCCCCAGAGATCCCCCTTCTGCACGCTGACCAGCTCGATGTCCTCAGGCCGCACCACAACGTCGACAAACTCGTCCTTCCGAAAGCCCTTGTCCACGCATTTGAACTTTTCGCCGCCGAACTGCACGAGATAATCCGCGTGCATGATGCCGTCGATAATATTGCTCTCGCCGATAAAATCGGCGACAAACGCGTTGATAGGCTCGTTATAAATGTCCTCCGGCGTGCCGATCTGCTGGATAACGCCGTTGTTCATGACCACGACGGTGTCCGACATGGTCAGCGCCTCCTCCTGGTCGTGGGTGACGTAGATGGTGGTGATGCC
>CAZKRQ010000207.1:0-296 GCA_964555125.1 uncultured Oscillospiraceae bacterium | reverse complement strand
CTGCTGCTGAATGCGCTTGAGCTCAACCTGCATATCCTTGCGCAGCTTGAGGTCAAGCGCGCCGAGCGGCTCGTCCAGAAGCAGCACGCGGGGCCGGTTGACGAGCGCGCGCGCGATCGCCACGCGCTGCTGCTGCCCGCCCGACATCGCGCCGATCCGGCGGCTCTCGAAGCCCTTGAGGTTGACCAGCTCGATCATCTCGGCGACCGCCGCCTTGATCTCGTTCTCCGGCGTTTTTTTGAGCCGCAGGCCGAACGCGATATTCTCAAATACATTGAGATGAGGGAACAGCGCGT
>CAZKRQ010000206.1:0-4189 GCA_964555125.1 uncultured Oscillospiraceae bacterium | reverse complement strand
GTTTGTGGCGGCGGTTTTCCACGCTCTCGATGGTCACGTCGTGCCGCTGCGGCAAATTGCGCGCGCGGTTGATTGAGCCGATGTCGGGGGACATGACGACGAGATTCTGCTTGTTGTTGGCGAATTTGCTCTCAAAATAAGGGGAAAGGATCGGCATACCGATCAGGTGATCGACCGGGATGTTGAAAAAGCCCTGAATCTGTGGGGCGTGCAGGTCCATTGTGAGGATGCGGTCGGCGCCGGCGGTCGTGATCATATCGGCGACGAGCTTGGCGCTGATCGGGTCGCGGCCCTTGGCCTTGCGGTCCTGCCGGGCATAGCCGAAATAGGGCACGACCGCCGTAATGCGGCCCGCCGAGGCGCGCTTGAACGCATCGATCATGATGAGCAGCTCCATGAGATGCCGGTTGACCGGCGCGGCGGTCGACTGCACGACGAACACGTCGGAGCCGCGCACCGACTCATGCACCGAGACCGAGATCTCGCCGTCGGAAAACATGCCGACGTCGCTCTTGCCCAGCGGCAAACCGAGATATTCACTCATTTCCTTCGCCAGCCTGGGATTGCTGTTGCCGGCGAAAATTTTGATGTCTCTGCCGTGAAGATTCATTTCTTTTCCCCTTTTGAAAATTTGTGTTTAAGCGGTGGTGAGATAAGAGAACGGAGCGCCTGCCGGTCCTGCGAAGCAGAGCCACACCGCGCGGAAAGCGCGGATACAAGACCGGGAACCGCCGCACTCTCTGGCGGAATACAGGGCTTGAAAACGCCATAGCCGCACTTTTTGCGACGGATGCAGACATTTTGTTTTCTTATGGAACCGCCGCTTACTGCCTGCTTTTTTTCTCGATATATTTCGCGAGCTTGCGCGCGGCCCAGCCCTCGAGATTCTGCTGTTTGGCGCGCCCGACCGCGAGCGCCCCGTCCGGCACGTCCTTGGTCACGGTGGTCGCGGCGGCGGTATAGGCCCTGTTGCCGACCTTGACCGGCGCGACGAGGTTGGTGTTGCAGCCGATAAAGGCGAAATCCCCGACCGTCGTGCGGCTCTTGACCTCGCCGTCATAGTTGCAGACCACGACGCCGCAGCCGAAGTTGCAGTGGCGGCCCACGTCGCTGTCGCCGATATAGGTGAGGTGGGCGATCGAGGTGCCCTCGCCGATATTGGAGTTTTTGACCTCGACAAAATCGCCGATCTTGACCTTATCGCCGATCACCGAGCCCGGCCGCAGCTGCGAGAAGGGGCCGATCGAGGCCTGCGCGCCGATCACGCTGTCGGCGCACTGGCTCGCGTTGACCGCGCTGCCCTCGCCGACCGATGTGTCGGTGAGCACCGTGTTGGGCCCGATCACCGCGCCCGCGCCGATGGTGGTTTTGCCGTAGAGCTGGCAGTTGGGATAGATCACCGCGCCCGGCGCGATCTCGACGTCGGGCCCGATCACGACGCCGCTGGGCTCGACGAACCGCACCCCGGCGGCGAGAAACCGCCCGATCGTCAGGCGGGAAGCGATCTCGTTGAGGGTCAACAGGTCGATGGGGCGGTTGGCGCCGAGCGCGATATGGGGCATTGGCGCGCGATAGCCGCCAATTTTTTTGCCCGCGCCGGCCAGATAGGCGAGCGCGTCGGTCAGGCGCATTTCGCCCCGCGCGCTGTCGAGGTGGTCGAGCGCGTCGAGCAGGTCGCCGGTGCAAAACCAGTAAGCGCCCGCGTTGATCTCGCGCAGCGCGCGCTGCGCCGCGTCGCAGTCGGCGTCCTCGACAATGGCGGCGAGCGCCCCGTCGCGGCGGATCACCCGCCCGTACCCGGAGGGGTCGGAGACCTCGGCGGTGACGGCGGTCATCGCGCAGCCCTGCTCGGTGTGAAGAGCATAGGCGGCGCGGATGGTCGGCGCGTCAATAAAAGGAGCGTCTCCGCAGAGCACCAGCGTGTGCGCGCCTGCGTGTTCCTGAAGGAATTCTCTGGCGCACAGCACCGCGTATCCTGTTCCGAGACGCTGTGTTTGTTCGCATATTTTGCAGCCCTCGGCTGCTTTTTTTACGCCGTCGCTGTCCGCGACGACACAGATTTGATCGATCCCGCTCTCTCGAACCGCCGAGAGCACCCACGAAAGAAGGGGCTTGCCCGCGACCTCACACAGCGCCTTTGCGTGCGGCGCTTGCATTCGTCCGTCCTCGCCTGCGGCGAGGATCACACAGTTGAGCCGTTTTGTCATTGTATCCATTGTGTGGCCCATACCTCGTTTAAGAATAGTTTTGCTATCAGGCTATTCTATTATCTCAAGTTTTGACACGGTTTTCAAGGGCTTTTCGGGTTTTCCCGCAAATGCACAAAAAGCGGAGCGGCCGGTCGCGCCGCTTCGACAAGAAAACGAAGCGGCCGCGTCCGACGCAAAGAGCACGGCCGACGCGGCGGTTTTCGGTCTTGGATCCGTACCGTTCGCGCGGTGCGGCCCTGCGGCCTGTCGGGTGCTTTGTTTTCTGCGCTTGCCGCCGCTCGCTCCCGCGGCCCGTGCAAAAAATTGCCCGCAAACAGGGGATCAGCCGACCTTTTTGACGATCAGGTCGACCATTTCGCCGACATTTTGCAGACCCTCGACCTCGCTGACGGCGAATTTGGTCGCGAACTGCTTTTCGAGCGCGACGAGGATATTGATCTGCTCGAGGGAATCCCAGTCCTCGACATCGGCGGCGGTCGTCTCGTCGGTGATGACGAGCGCGTCGTCGTCAAAATTGTTGCGGATGATTTCGGCGGTCTTTTCGAGAATTTCAGCTCTTGTCATAGCGGATGCACCTCTATTGCGTGATTTTTGGGTTGATATTCCTCCGGGAGGTCGTATTGCCAACGGCTGTCCTCTCCGTTCTGCCCGGTTTTGACAAAACCGAGGGAGCCGTAGAAATCCGCGACGATCCCGTTTTTTGCGGTCTTATAATAGCTGCCGGTGATGCGCGTGCAGCCCCGGCGCTTCGCTTCGGCGACGAGCGCGTCGAACATGGCGTATTCCAGCTCCCGTTTAAAGACGCGGCAGCTCATGATCCAGAGCTCTATGTCGAGCGCGCCGTCCGCCTCATTGGCAATCAGCTCGGTCACGATACCGTTGTCGCCGAACTTGTCCTCCAGCCGCCCGGCGAGCGCGACCACCTTGGGGTCGCGCATCCGCGCCTCCATCTCCTCGGGCGTATAGCGGCGGGTCGTGAGGTTGAACTGGTTGGTCTTGTTGGCGAGCTGGGTGATGCGCTCGAGCGCCCCTTCGCTGAAGGGGCCGATATAGCCGCGCATTTCCAGCGAGCGCAGATAGGCGCCGTAGTCGGCGAAGCCGCTCTGCTGCGCCGCGCGCGCCGCGTTTTGCCGGTACATTTCGGTTCGCCGCCGGTCGTCGTCCGACAGGGAGGTGACCTCAAAATAGCCCGCCCCCGCGATGGTCTCGGCGAACCGCTCGGCCACGGTCAGCTCGGGCACCGCGCAGCCGAGCCCGCTGCCGCGCACCAGCTCTCGCTCGGCGGGGTTGTCGTCCGCAAAGACGAGACTATCCGCGCCGATGTTGAGCTCGCGCGCGCTCGCGGCCAGGTTTTGGCTCTTGGGCTCCCAGTTGGCCTTGAAGGTAAGAAAATCCTCCTCTTTCAGGATGCTGGAGGGGTGGGTGAAGCCGCTTCTCGCCGCCGCGTCCTCGTTTTTGCTGCATACGCCGAGGATGACGCCGATGCCCGCGAGCTCCTTGGCGTACTGCTGCAATTCCGCGTGCGCCATGCCGACCGGGTTTTCGACGCCGATCTGGATGCCCTCAACCCCGTCGTCGCCGATCACGCCGTGCCACAGCGTGTTGTCGAGATCGAGCATCAGCGCCTTTTTGTTTTTGCCGAACAGCGAGCGGATCATACAGGCGACCGAGTGCGCGAGATAGGGAACGAACGCGGGAGCCTCGGCGAGCTTATAGCTGTTATAGGCCGCCGGATCGCAGAAGCGGCCGATGCCGTGCTGCGCGGCGAGATAGTTGAAATCGTGCACATAGAGGTGCCGGTGGGCGCAGGCATAATCGGCCATGATCTCGTTGAGCCGGTTGACAAAGCGCACCTTGCCGCTCGGGTCGACCGCCTCATAGCTGCCCATCACCCGCACGCGCGGATATTCAAAATTGTTTTGGATCACAGGGCAGCCGAGACGCTCCGCCGCGTCCCACACCGCGGTGAAATGCTCCCG
>CAZKRQ010000205.1:0-4204 GCA_964555125.1 uncultured Oscillospiraceae bacterium | reverse complement strand
TCGGCGTCGGGGAGATTGGTCACGATCTGCTGGGCGTAATCCTCGACATATTCCTTGCGGTCATAGATGAAGTACTCGCCGCCGCCCTTAAACCACTCGTCGCTGATCGAGATGTTCTCCGCCGTGACCGGCACCTTGGAATTGGTCGTGCCGTCGCTCATTTTGGCGGCGATCAGGGTGCGGTAGACCACGTCGCCCGTGACCGGGTCGATCGCAGGCTCGCCGGTGTCGGGATCCATTTCCGGGATCGCGTGGTTCACGACCTGGGCGAGCGCGTTCGCATAGGTGTCGATCTTGTCGCGGTAATAGTAGATGCCGCGCTGGATCGACTCGTTCGGATTCTGCACGTTGTTGCCGCGGCCGTTGATAAAGTCGAGGCACGCGAGCACCGAGCCGCTGGTGGGCTTGATATCGGTGCCGTCGGTTCTCCAGTTGATCGAAACGGTCAGGTCGTCGTTCTGGGTCAGGCCGAGGGAGTTGGTCTCGGTCTCGGTCACAAAGCTGTGGCCGGCAAACGTGACGTCGAGGGTGCCGTTGGCGTTGGTCTTCACGCTGATATTGCCGTAGCCCGCGAGCTCGTCGAGCAGCAGGTTGCGCTCATCCATCAGCTCATTGGGACGGAAATACTCATTGCCGGGGTTGCACTGCACCGTCGCGTCCTCGCGGATCATCTTGTTGATCTCCGCGATCTGGGTGCCGATCTCGTTGACGCGGTCGACCGTGATGCCGAGGTCGGTGATCTGCTGGCCGGCGACGTTTTTCAGCTTCGCGTCGAGCTGCTGAATGACCTCGACCATATTTTCAAAGCTCGCCTTGACGAGGTTCGCATAGGAATCGTCGGTCGAGTTCTGCACGAAATCATTGATGCTCTCAAAGATCTGTTTGATCGCGCCGTAAAGCCCCGATTCGTCGGTGATGTCCTGGCCGTCGCCAAGCGCGCTCGGGATGTCGCTCAGAATATCGGCGGCCTTGCCGTGATAACTGGTTTTCGCATATTCGTCGCGGAAGCGCTTATCGAGGAACTCATCGCGCGTCTGCGAGACGCCGAGCGCCTCGATGCCCGAGCCCGCAACGCCGATGCGCGTCTGCAACGTGGCGACGCGGTTGGAATAAGAGGACGGCGCAATCGACGCGCGGTCGACGCGCTGGCGCGTATAGCCGTTTGTCTCCAGGTTCGCCATGTTGTGCAGCGCAATATCCAGCGATTTCTGGTTTGTAAACACCGCGCTTTTCGCGGTCTCAAAGCCCATAAAGGTCGGACGAATTCCCATATTTACACCTTCTCCTTAAACGAATTGTGATAAGCGGAGTCCAGCCTGCCGCTGCGGCCATATGTACCGGCGTCCTGTGTGGGCTGGTTTCCGCTCATGGCGTCGAGCAGGCGCAGATCCTCGCGCACAAGGTCAAGCGACGCCTCGTTTTGCGTTTTCACCTGGTCGAGCAGCACACGCCACTCGTTGAACATCCCATCGAGCGCCCGGCGCTGCTCGGGGTCCTCGACCTTCGCCGCGATGTCCCGGGCGGTGAGTCCCTCCAGCCCGGCGGCCTTTTGCGCGTCGACGCGGTCGTTTTCGCAGTTAAACAGCTGCATGATGGCCGACTGCTGCGAGCTGATGACCTCGTTGAGGCGGTCGTACTCGCCCCGCAGGAGGATCTGCCGCTTGCGCGTCTCCAGCTCGAGCATCACGCGGCACTGCTCCATGCAGGCCTCCGTCGCGCTGACAAGCGCGCGCAGCTCGGGCGATGCAAGATCGATACCGCTCATAGACGCACACCCAGCACGCCGAGCAGGATCGAGTCGGCGATCTGCGCGGCCGGGACGGGGCAGGCGTCGTCGCGATACGCCTCGCGCAGCGTCTGAATGCGGTCGGGCGAGGCCGGCGCGTTGAAATCCGCGGCCACCTCTTTCACCGAGGCTGCGAGCTGCGCGCGAAAGCTGCCCTGCGAGCTGATCTTGATCTCGTCCTGCGGCGCGGAAGCGGGGCTGGCCGCCTCAGCGCTGTGGGCCACGCTGTTGGTCCTGCGCGCGCTGTCGACGGCGCCGATCGCCGTGTAATAATCGTGGATACCTTTTATATTCATCTTCGTCATCCTGTCTCACGTGTACTTTTGCTCTTATTTATTTTATCCCACAATATGAACAAAACGAAAGCGGAGCGTTGAGATTTCGTTTTGCCGCAGGGGCGTTTTTTTCAGGTTTTACAGTGCAATTTGAAAAGGCTCTTCCCTTTTAGTCGATTTTATACTATTATTAAACAAGTGAATTCGATGAGGTGATATGTGTGGCAAAAGTAATCTCGCTGATCAATCAAAAGGGCGGCGTCGGAAAGACGACCTCGACCAACGCAATCGCCGTCTGTTTAAAGCATCTGGGCTACCGCGTGCTGTGCGTGGACTTTGACCCACAGGGCTATCTGACCTTCAGCATGGGCGCCTCCACGCGCAACGGGGGCAGCATCTATGACGTTCTCAAGCACAAGGTCAAATGCCAATATGCCATTCAGAAGACACGGGTCACCGACATCATTCCCTCCGACGCGCTGCTGGGCAGCGTCGAGCGGGAATTCACCGGCGCGGGCAGCGAGCGGATGCTCAGGGACTGCCTGCGCAGCGTCCAGCCCTTTTACGACTATATCCTCATCGATTCGCCGCCCGAGCTGGGGCTGCTCTCCTCCAACGTGATCGTCGCCTCCAATGTGGTGCTCATCCCCGCGCTGACCGACGGCTACAGCCTGCAGGGCATCGTGCAGGTTCACGAGACCATTCTGCGCATTCAGCACGCCTTCAACCCGGAGCTGACGCTGGGCGGCTTCTTCCTGGTGCGGTTCTACCCGCGCGAAATCCTCAGCCAGAGCACGGCGGGCGCCGCCGAGCTGGTGGCCCAGCATCTGGGTATTCCGTTTCTGCATACGCGTATCCGCCACAGCAACCTTATCAGCAGCGCGATGACCTCTCTGCAAATGGACATCATCGACGTCGACAAGCGCAACAACGCGGTGATGGACTATATCGCTCTGGTGAACGAGCTGATCGAAAGGGGGACGCTGTGAGATGAGCGCCATGAAAAAATCGCTGGACAAGGACGCTCTGTTTCAAAAGATCCTGCCCGCGCTTGAAGAAAACCCCTTTTCCGTCCTGCAGGGCGAACCGGTGGAGCCGATTCCGGCGGACGAGCTCTCGGCGCTGCACAACAAGCTTTTCGCCCGCACCGATCAATTTAAGCCCAACTCGACCGCGACCATCAACGTGATGGAGACCCTGGTGCTGCAACAGCTGGACGCGGTGATCCGCAAATTCAACGTCTGCGGGTGCGACCGATGCCGCTGCGACATCGCGGCCTGCGCGCTGAATTTATTGCCGCCGCGCTATATTGTCTCGCACAACACCCGCATGGAGCAGGTGCTCAGCGAGATCGACAACAAAGAGGTCACCGACGCACTCATTAAGGCCGTGATCAAGGTGCGGTCCTATCCGCGCCATTGAAAAGCGTTTTCCGGGCAGGGGCTATCCCTGCCCGGCTTTTATATAGGCCGCTTTCGCGCTATGAAACTGCCGCTCTGCCAGCGAAAACAAAAGCCCATGCCGCAAGGCACGGGCAAAGCGGGCCACAACAGACCTCGGGGAACAGGAAGCGCAACGGACAGCAGGGTTACTCGCCCGTTTGCAGGCAGCGGGGGTGCGGAATGCGGCCGAAATGGAGTTCAGCACATCTCGAAACGCCCGCCGTCAAAAGACCCTTTCAGAGCCCAGTCAAGCCTCCGGCTTGGCCGGAGGCTTGCTATCGGCGGAGCTCCACAGAAAAACAAAACGGACTTATCCGACATAAACAGCGACGGTTTCGGCGCTGTATTTGCGTCATTTACGCTTTGCGCCTCTTGTGGGGGGGGGCCCGCCTCGCCGCCGCGTTCCACGGCGCCGAACTCCGCGATTATGTTAAAAGCAAATATGGTAAGATGGCTAAATCAGCATAAAAGCTGTTACCTATTTTCCCGTATCACTCGGCATGGATTTCCATAAGCAATTACATTATTCGGAATATCTTTTGTTACAACGCTGCCAGCACCAATCACTACATTGTCCCCAATTGTTACGCCCGGCATAATAATCGCTCCTCCGCCTATCCATACATTGTTTCCTATCACAACGGGCGCTGTTTGGGTTTTACAAAATTCAAAAGAACCATCTTCTTTCGGCGTTCCAAAAC
>CAZKRQ010000204.1:0-4209 GCA_964555125.1 uncultured Oscillospiraceae bacterium | reverse complement strand
GGCCGGAAACCCCGGCGGCTATCGTGTATAAGGCCACCTGGCCCGATGAAAGGGTGCTTCGCTGCACGGTGGGCACGCTGGCGCAGCGCGGCGCGCAGGAGAGCATCCGCAAGACGGCCTTGCTGCTCATTGGGGATTTCCTCGAGCCCTGCTATGAGCGCAGCCGCCTGTATGACCCCTCGTTCACCACGGAATTCCGAAAGGCGAGCGCCCCGCAGCGGGCGTGAGCGCCGCGCCAAGCGGGCGAGCATCGACGCTTTTTGCCGCCGGTTGCCCGACAGACGCAGAATTCTCATCCGCCGTGAAAAAAAGGCGGGTAAAAGACGCGGGAAAAGCAGCGCAGAAAAGACTGGCGGTGAAAAATAGATGGAGCTGGCGTTTTTGGCCTTTACCGACAAGGGCTTTGCCCTCGCCAGGTCTTTGGCCCGGGCCCTCGGCGGCAGCGTGACGCGCTGCGGAAAGCCCGACTCTCTGGAGGAATGGACGAAAGAGCGGTTTGCCGACACGCAGGGGCTGGTATTCGTGGGCGCGGTGGGGATCGCCGTGCGGGCCATTGCGCCCTATATCCGAAACAAGTGGAGCGACCCGGCTGTGGTGGCGGTGGACGAATGCGCGCGCTTTGCCGTTCCGCTGCTTTCCGGCCATTTGGGCGGGGCCAACAGCCTTGCCCGCGCCATCAGCGCGGCGTGCGGCGCGCAGGCGGTCGTCACCACCGCGACGGATGCCAACGGCGTCTTTGCCGTGGACGAGTGGGCCCGGTGTCAGGGCCTGTCGGTCGTGAATCCCCGGCAGATCAAGCAGATCTCCGGCAAATTGCTGGCCGGGGGCGAGGTGAGGATATACAGCGATTATCCCATAGAGGGCAAATGCCCGCCGGGCGTGGAGATGACACAAGCCCTTCCCGCCGACGTCGCGGTGAGCGCCCGGCAGGAGGAAGCGGCGCTGTCGCTGGCGCCGAAGCATATTGTGCTGGGCATAGGATGCCGGAGGGGAACGCCCCAAAGCGCCATAGAGACGGCGCTGGAGCGCTTTTTGCGGGAGAACCGCTTGCGGATGGAGGCGGTCTGCGCCGTCGCCAGCATCGATTTAAAAAAGGACGAGCCGGGGCTGGTCGCGTTCTGCCGTTGCCATGGATGGGAGCTTCAAACCTGCGCCGCCGGGGAGCTTCGCGGGTTGCCCGGGGCGTTTACCCCGTCGGACTTTGTCCTCAGGGTTACCGGCGTGGACAACGTCTGTGAGCGCAGCGCCGTTTTTGTCAGCGGCGGCAGCCTGTGCGCGAAGAAATTCGCCGCCGGCGGCGTGACCATGGCGGCGGCGGCAAAGCCCCTCCGGCTTGACTGGAGCTGGATGCGGTAGCGATTCGGATTTCCCTTTGGAAAAGAGAAAGAGGAGGATGACCATGAGCACTTTATATGTAGTGGGCCTCGGCCCGGGGGGAGAGCAGTTTCTCACCGGGCAGGCCAGAGAAGCGCTGGAACGGGCCCAGGTGCTGTGCGGCTATACGGTGTATGTAGAGCTGGTGGCGCCGCTGTTCCCCGAAAAGGAGACCTATACCACCCCCATGAAAAAGGAGCTGGACCGCTGCCGTTGGGCCATGGAGACGGCGCGCGGAGGGAAGGACGTGGCGCTGGTGTGCAGCGGCGATGCCGGGGTGTATGGAATGGCGGGGCTGCTGCTCCAGCTGTCTCCCCAGTATCCCGGCGTGGAGGTTCAGGTGGTGGCGGGCGTCACGGCGGCCCTTTCCGGCGGGGCCGTGCTGGGCGCGCCGCTGGGCCACGATTTCTGCGTGATTTCTCTCTCCGACCTCCTCACCCCCTGGGAGCGAATTGAAAAGCGGCTGCGCTGCGCGGCGTGGGGGGATTTCTGCCTGTGCCTGTACAACCCCAGCTCACACAAGCGGGCGGATTATCTGGCGAAGGCCTGCGAGATCCTTCTTGAGGAGGGAAAATCGCCGGATACCGTGTGCGGATGGGTGCGCAATATCGGCCGGGAGGGCCAGAGCGCGCGGGTGCTCCCTCTGAAGGAGCTGCGGGACGCGAAGCTGGATATGTTCACCACTGTGTTTATCGGCTCCTCCTCCACCCGGGAGATTTCCGGCCGGATGGTGACGCCCCGGGGGTATGAGAAAAAATGCGGGTGGTGATCTTCAGCGGCACGACCGAGGGACGGGAGCTCTCCGCCGAGACCGCGGCCATGGGGGCCGAAACGGTGGTGTGCGTCGCCACGGAGTATGGGCGGCAGATGCAGGAGCGCGTCCCGGGCGTCCGAACCCTTTCCGGCCGGATGGAGGCGGAGGAGATGGCGGAGGTCCTGGCGGGGGCCGATGTGTGCATCGACGCCACCCACCCCTATGCCAGAGAGGCCAGCCGGAATATCCGAACGGCGTCGCAGAGGGCGGGCGTACCCTGCCACAGGCTCCTTCGCCGGGAAAGCCAGCTGCCGCCGGACTGCATTTTGGTGGATTCCGCCGGGGAGGCCGCCCGATTTTTGCAGAACACACAGGGGAACATTCTCCTCACGACCGGGGCCAAGGAGCTGTCCGCTTTTTCGCCCATAGCGCGGCAGCGGCTATATCCCCGCGTGCTGCCGTCGAGGGAAAGCCTCGCGGCCTGCGAGGGGGCGGGCATTCCCCAGAGCAATGTCGTTGCCATGCAGGGCCCCTTTTCCGCTGAGCTGAACGCGGCGATGATCCGCCTGTTCTCTGTTCGGTGGCTGGTGACAAAGGACGGCGGCGAGGCCGGGGGCTTTGACGGAAAGGTCCGGGCCGCGCAGGAGACGGGGGCGCGCCTGGTGGTTATCCGCCGCCCCAAGGAGGACGGAGAATCCTATGAGGCTGTTTTGAAGCTGTGTAAGGAGATGATGGGATGCAGGTGATCCTGGCGGCGTCCGGCGGGGGAGGCCGGGGCTCGATGACAGAAGATTGCCGGCAGGCGCTGGAAAACGCCTCCTGTATCATCGGGGCCCGCAGGCTGCTGGAGGGACTTCCCGGGACATACACGAAAAACCGCGTGCCGGCGACCCGGCCGGGGGAGATTCTCGAGGCCGTTCGGTCCCACGGCGGGGACTGCGCGGTGCTCTATAGCGGGGACACCGGCTTTTACTCCGGCACCCGCGCCCTGATCCCTCTGCTGGAAGACGAGGGCATCTCCTACACGGTGCTTCCCGGCATTTCCAGCGTGCAGCTGCTTTCGTCGGCGCTCGGCAGACCGTGGCAGGACTGGTTGCTCTGCTCTGCCCATGGGGTGGACTGCAACCCGGTGGGCGCCGTCATGCAGGGAAAGCCGGTGTTTTTCCTCACCGGCGGGGAGCTGGGCCCGGCGGAGCTCTGCCGCCGGTTGGCGGAGGCGGGGCTTCGCGAGCTGCCCGTCGTGGTGGGGGAGGACCTCTCCTATCCCCGGCAGCGGGTTCGCCGGGGCAGCGCCGGGGAATTTGCCGGGCAGAGCTTTGCGCCCCTCAGCGTGCTGTTGGCGGAGCCCGCCCCAAACGTGGTCCGGCGGCCGCCGGGCTTCCCGGATTCCCTGTTTGTGCGGGGGGAGGTGCCCATGACCAAGCAGGAGGTTCGGGCGGCGGTGTTGGCCAAGCTGGCCCCCGACGCCTGCGATACCGTGTGGGATGTAGGGGCGGGCACCGGCAGCGTGAGCGTTGAGCTGGCGCTGGCGGCGAGCCGGGGCCGCGCCTACGCGATCGAGCGCAGCGAAAAGGCCTGCGATCTGATTCGCAGCAACCGGGAAAAGCTGGGGGCGTGGAACCTCGCGCTGGTCGAGGGTGAGGCCCCCGAAGCGCTCGAGGGTCTGGAAGCGCCGGACGCGGTGTTTATCGGCGGCACCGGGGGCTGCATGGAACAGGTGGTGGCGCAGGCGCTGGGTCAAAACCCCAAGGCCAGAATCTGCATTTCGGCGATCTGCGTCGAGACGCTGTATCAGGCGGTGCAGGCGCTGCAAGGCCGCGGAATGCAGCCTGAGATAACCCAAATCAGCGTCAGCCGCGGGAAAGCGGCCGGTTCGCTTCATCTGCTCATGGCCAATAATCCCATTTTTTTGATTGCGGGGAATTGCGATGGTTGAGATCATGCTGGCGGCCCCGGCTTCCGGCAGCGGAAAAACCGCCGTCACCTGCGCGCTCCTCGCCGCGCTGGCGAGGCGGGGGCTTTCTCCCTGCGCCTTTAAATGCGGGCCCGACTATATCGACCCCATGTTCCACAGCCGGATC
>CAZKRQ010000203.1:1604-4216 GCA_964555125.1 uncultured Oscillospiraceae bacterium | reverse complement strand
TTTTATTTTTTGGGGAAATTTGAGAAAATAATGGATATTAATGGCGATAATATGCTATTTAATAAAATTTTATATTGACAAATAAAAAAATATGGATTAAAGTTAAATAAATTTATAGCATTTAGTAAATTTATAAAGAAATCGTGGAAGAAATTCATAGATATGAAAAAAATTGCAGTTGGACAAATGCACGCGCAGACATTAGAAATCGATCGGAACCTTGAGAAAATGCGTCAGCTTTCTCAAGAAGCAGAGAAACAGGGAGCGCAGCTTCTCCTACTACCTGAACTCTGCGCGACAGGTTATCGCGCAGACGAGAGGTTTGCCGATCTCGCACAGCGGCTGGACGGTGAGATGGTACAAGAACTGATAAAAATATCTCGCGAGAACAGTGGATTAATGCTTTATACTTCTATTCCTGAAAAAAGCGGGGAGAATGGCAAGCCGTATAATACAGCGGTACTTGTTAATGAAAATGGTCTACAGGCATTTTACCGAAAAGTGCATCTTTGGGGTTCCGAAACAGAATTTTTCCAAGCGGGCATGACATTTGCAGCAGCGAATACTGTCTTGGGAAAGGTCGGTTTGATGGTATGTTATGATGTGAGCTTTGCAGAAAGCGCTCGATGGTGTGCGCTGGAAGGCGCGGATATTTTGATGTATGTATTTGCTTTCGCCAATCCTGAGAGAAAGTATGCTTTTGAGCTTCTGACACGCACAAGAGCACTTGAGAACGGCTGTTATACGGCTGCATCCAACCTGGTTGGAACAGAAAAGGATATAGAATTTTTCGGTGCTTCCAGTATTATAGACCCCGCAGGCAGAGTGCTGGCGAAACTTGACGGAGAAGAGGGCGTGGTCAGCGCGGTATTAGATGAAGAACTGCTGCAGAATGTACGCAAGGCATATCCATATATGAAAGACAGAAGAGCTGATCTGTATTCTGTAAATTAGGCAACTTCCCGGCACATGCCGGGTTGCGGTAAATAAAAATTTTGGAGGTTTTGAAATGAAAAGACGGTTTCGAAGACTGCTGGCGTTAGCATTGACGCTATGCCTCTGCTTTACTGCTGTAGGCTGTGGAAGCAAAGAGTCTGAAACGGATGGGACGAATGCCGGGAACGAAGATGAAATCTTTGCCGGTGAGACCATCAAAATTGGTGTGTTTGTTCCGCTTTCAGGAACGACTGCCGATAAGGGCAACCGTATTCGGGACGCTGTGATGATGGCAGCTGAAAAAATTAATGCCGAGGGCGGAATCTATGGTGCAAAAATTGAAGTTATCGTCGAGGATGATGAAGGTGTCGCGGCGTCTGCTGTGTCTGCGGTCACTAAGCTGGTGAATAATGATGGGGTACATGTGTTGATCGGCTCGAATCCGAGTTCCTGTACGGTTGCGGCGATGTCAATTTCGGCGCAGTATGGTGTTCCCCAGGTCGCGCCGAACTCGTCCAGCCCGAAGATTGGCTCGAAGGACGGAAACGATTGGGTTTTCCAGACGATTCCGAGTGACGCAATTCAGGCGAAATTCTTGGTGCAGTATTTCGTTGAAGACTGCGGTTATAAAAAAATCGCAATCATCGCGGGGAACGACGATTACGGCCAGGGCGGAGCGAATGGTGCGATTGAAGCGTTGAAAGAGTATGGACTTGAGCCGGTCGCGGTCGAGAGCTATACAAGCGGCGATAAAGACTTCACCGCCCAGATTACGAATATCAAAAATGCAGAACCTGAAGCTCTAGTCGGCTGGGGCGCTGCAACAGAAGCCGCTCTGATTCGTGTGCAGCTTGCGGAAAAGGGACTCGGTGATCTGCCCTGCGCAGGCGCAGGCGGTATCCCCGGAACCACTTATGTTGAGCTTGCCGGACAGTACGGCGAAGGTCAGATGTGCGTAAACACATTCCTCATTTCTGAGGGTGGTGAAGATGTGAAAGCCTTTGTTGAAGAGTTTGAGGCAAAATACGGTTATGAGCCTGATCTCACCAATTCTCAGGCTTATGACGGCGCCAACATGGTCTTTGACGCGATCGCGCGTGCGAAGAGTCTTGATCCGGCGGCGATTCGCGATGCGATCGCTGAGGCCAACTTTAAGGGTGTCTGCGGCATTATCAAATTCGATGAAAACCATCAGGTCCCGGACAAGCAGTTATATATTACGAAGCTTGAAAATAATGTCTGGACTCTCGTAAAGTAACGAAATTCCGCATGAGTGCGGTGTAAAACCTGTTTCGTGGAGGGACGGTATGCTGATACAACAAATTTTGGAGGGTCTGGCCATCGGCAGTATCTACGCCTTAGTTGCGATTGGATACACGTTGATCTGGCGTGCACTCGGTGTTCTAAACTTTTCTCAGGGCGACCTACTCATGCTGGGAGCTTATATTGGCTATCAGTATAATGTGCTCATGAGAGTGAATTATCTTGCAGCTATCCTGTTGACGATTGTCACGTCAGCTATGGTAGGGCTTGTCTATTCGGGTATCCTGGAAAGAGTGCGCGGAAGAAAAAGCAGAACCGACAATATGGTTGTCACGATTGGTCTCTCTACGATCATTCGCAATATTTGCCGGATTATCTGGGGCGCCGAACCGCTGGCGATTCCCAATATCTTT
>CAZKRQ010000203.1:0-1594 GCA_964555125.1 uncultured Oscillospiraceae bacterium | reverse complement strand
GAGGGACAAAACTTCGAGCTGTTCGGCGCCACAGTTCCGGCTTCTCGTATTTATATAGCACTTATTACGGTTGCACTTGTTATTATCCTTACAATTTTCTTTGCCAAAACAAAATGGGGTCGTGCGTTGCGTGCGGCCGCAGAAGATCGGGATACCGCACGATTGATGGGAGCTTCGGTTCGCAAATGCGACGCGTTCACGCTGATGATCAGTTCAGGACTAGCAGGTGCTGCGGGTATTCTGATTGCGCCGATATTTTACATCACAGCGGATCTCGGGTCATACTATGGTCAAAAGGCTTTTTTGTCCTCCACAATCGGCGGTTTGGGAAATCTCGGCGGTGGTTTGTTTGGCGGCTATTTCCTCGGTATTGTTGAGTATCTGGGCGCGATTTATGTATCCTCGGGATTCAAGGACATCATTTCATTCGCTGTGTTGATTATTGTGCTGATTGTTCTTCCGAACGGATTTACGAACCTGTTTAAATCTGGGAAGGAGAAAGTATGAAAAAGAATCTTTGTAAAAAGCTGCTTGTTTTGGGCTTGATAATCCTAGTTGCGGTTTTGCCGCTAATTATTCAGGATCGCTATGTGCAACACCTGTTGACTACCTTAATGATCAACATCATCAGTTATCTAGGGTTGAATCTTTTGATAGGTCTTTCCGGACAAGTTTCTTTGGGCCATTCGGCATTTTTTGGAATCGGCGCCTATACGGCGGGCCTGATGAGTACTAAGCTGGGGACTCCCGCATGGGCGACTATCCTGCTAGGTATATTTTTTTCGATCCTGATTGGTGCGCTGCTCGGGTTGCCGGCGGCACGCCTTAAGGGACCGTATCTCACAATGACGACGCTGGCGTTTACACAGTTGTTTACGTTGCTGATGACCAATCTCACGGAATTTTCGAACGGACCAATCGGCGTAATTAATATCGGGCCGCTGAAGCTATTTGGCATTACATTTGATACCAAGTACAAACAATATCTCCTCATGTTCGCATTTGCGTTACTCGCGATGCTTGTGTTTGTGCATATCAAAAACGGGCCGCTTGGTAGAGCATGGCGCGCTATGGGTGGCAGCCGCATTGCGGCGGAGGCGATGGGCATTAACCCGGTTCGCTATAATATTTTAGCATTTTCGATCTGTTCGGGATTTGCGGGCCTCGCTGGTGCTCTATATGCCTATTACAATACCTATATCAGTCCGGATCAGTTCAATCTGAACCTTTCGTTTTCCATTGTTCAGGTGCTGGTGATCGGTGGCCGGGGCTCTGTGCCGGGAACCCTTATTGGCGCGTTTATCCAAACCTTTGTGCCTGAGTGGCTAAGACCGCTTGGCGATTGGCGCTATATCATTTTCGCGATACTTCTCATTGTGATTGTTCTCTTTGCGCCAGCTGGCTGTGTCGGGCTTCTCAGAAAGCTGAAAGATGTTGTGCATGAGAGAATGGAAAAAAGAAAAGAAGGAGGAGAGCTGGGAGAATGAGCGATGTAATCCTCGAAACAAAGGGTCTGACCGTAGCATTCGGGGGCCTGAAAGCTGTCAACGAAGTGGATTTTATCCTCAAACGCGGAGAAATCCACGGATTGATT
>CAZKRQ010000202.1:0-4232 GCA_964555125.1 uncultured Oscillospiraceae bacterium | reverse complement strand
CACTATACCCATAGCCGCGCGCGCTATGCGGCTCGCCTGTTCGCCTTTGCTCTGCTCTCCCACTTCGCCTACAACTTCGCGTTCGGCATTCCCTTCCTGCCCTTTACGACAGGCGTTTTCAACCAGACCAGCGTCCTGTGGTCCTACGCGTGGGCTGTCGTCGCCCTGTGCATCACCGACAGCGGCTGGCCGTCATGGGCCGTTTCGCTCTCGGTGCTCGCCATCTGCCTCATAACCTTCCCCTCCGATTGGAGCTGCATCGCCGTCATGGTGATCCTGGGCTTTCACAGCCACCGCGGCGACTTCAAGCGGCAGGCGCTCTCCCTCATTCTGTGGGTCGCGATGTACGCCGCCATTTACTGCATCTTCATCGATGTGGCCTATGGGCTGATCCAGATGAGCGTTGTGCTGGCTCTCCCTCTGCTGCGGCAATACAACGGGCTGCGCGGCCGCCGGTATACCGGCCTATCCGGCTTTCTTCAAAAATGGTTCTTCTATCTCTACTATCCGCTTCATCTCGTCCTCGTCGGCCTGCTGCGTCTTTGGCTTCACGGCAATGTCGGCGTAATTGTTGGAGGGGTCTGATATGAAAGATAAGGGTCCGGCAAAAAAGAAAAAAGCAAACGAGAGTAAACCGACCAAGTCCGATCTTCCTGGTCGCGCCCGTCCCGAGCCCGACCTTGCGTCTCAGCGCATCCTGCGCTTTACCAAAAGCGTGCTCGCCGCCGGCGTTGTCTACAGCGCGGTTTCGCTGCTGTGCCCCTATGTCGCGCTCGACCTCGCGCACCCCAACTGGCTGTTTCTGTGCGCGATATTGCTGGCTCTGTTTGGCTGCCGCATCGTCATCCGCTTCTCGGCGTTTTTGCGTCAGGGTCCCCGCCTCACCCTCGTCAGCAAATGGCTGCGCCGCTTTTGCTATCTTCTCGCGATCGCGTTCAGCCTCCTCGCCCTGATCAATCTCTTTACCCCTATCAAATATCTCATCCTGCACCTGTGATTCTGATCCTGAAACACCACACCCCGCGGAAGATGACTCCGCGGGGTGTTTGCTCTGTCAAAGCATATGCCGGTTGTCCTTGAGAAGCACGTCGTGCGCGCCGCCTTCCACGATGCTCGTGGAAGAGATGAGGGTGATCTTGGCGTTTTTTTGCAGCTCGGGGATGGTGACGCAGCCACAGTTGCACATCGTCGAGCGAACCTTGCTCAGCGACAGGCCGACGTTATCCTTAAGGCTGCCCGCATAAGGCACGAAGGAGTCGACCCCCTCTTCAAACGAGAGCTTTGCGTCGCCGCCGAGGTCATAGCGCTGCCAATTGCGCGCGCGTGCGCTTCCCTCGCCCCAATATTCCTTCATATAGCTGCCGTTGATATTGACCTTTTTTGTCGGGCTCTCGTCAAAGCGCGCAAAGTAACGGCCCAACATGAGAAAATCCGCGCCCATCGCGAGCGCAAGCGTGATGTGATAGTCGTGCACGATGCCGCCGTCCGAGCAAATCGGCACATATACACCCGTCTCGCGGAAATACTCGTCCCGCGCCTGCGCGACCTCGATGAGGGCGGTCGCCTGCCCGCGCCCGATACCCTTTTGCTCGCGGGTGATGCAGATAGCCCCCCCGCCAATGCCGACCTTGACAAAATCCGCGCCCGCCTCGGCGAGAAAACGGAAGCCGTCCCTGTCCACGACATTGCCCGCGCCGATCTTCACCTGCTCGCCGTATTTCTCCCTCACCCAGCGCAGCACAATGCGCTGCCATTCGGTAAAGCCCTCGGAGGAATCGATGCAGAGCACGTCCGCGCCCGCCTTGAGCAGCGCGGGAACGCGTTCCGCATAGTCGCGGGTATTGATTCCCGCGCCCACCATATAACGCTTGTCCGCGTCAATGAGCTCGAGCTCGTTGGATTTATGAGAATTATAGTCCTTGCGAAACACGAGGGAAACAAGGCGCCCCTCCCGGTCGACGATGGGCAGCGTATTGAGCTTATGCTCCCAAATCAGGTCGTTGGCCTCCTTGAGCGTCGTGGTGTCGGTGCCGCAGACAATGTCGTCAAACCTGGTCATAAATTCGCTGACACGGGTCGAGAGCGCCATGCGGCTCACTCGATAATCGCGGCTGGTGATAATCCCCAGCAGCTTGCCGTTCGGTCCGCCGTCCTCCGTGACAGCCACCGTCGAGTGCCCCGTCTTTTCCTTCAGCGCGAGCACCTCCTGCAATGTGGCGTCGGGGCGGATGTTCGAGTCGCTGACGACAAAGCCCGCGCGATAGCTTTTGACGCGCGCGACCATTTTCGCCTGATTTTCAATCGTCTGCGAGCCGTAAATGAAGGAGAGCCCCCCCTCCTGCGCGAGCGCAATGGCCATCCCGTCGTCCGAGACCGATTGCATCACCGCCGAGGTCATCGGGATATTGAGCGACAGCGCAGGGGTCTCCCCCTCCTTGAATTTGACCAACGGCGTTTTCAGACTGACATTGGCCGGCACGCATTCGGTAGACGAATAGCCGGGGATGAGAAGATACTCTCCGAAAGTATGGGACGGTTCGTTGATGAAGATAGCCATGCGCTGCTTCCCCCTTTTCTATATTGAAAATATCATAGGTTTTGCAGCGCATATTGTCAATAGCCTATCGGAATTTAAGCATAATTTCGTCGATTTGACGGTCTCCCTCTTCCGCCCTCTTCCCCCGGTGCGGCCAACCGCCGCGGCGTCATCGTCATGCCTCCGGCGAAGCCGGGTCCTTCCGTTTATCGGATCAGTCTGCGCCCGACACCGCAGCAAAGCCTTTTTCGAGATCGGCGATCAGGTCGTCGATGTGCTCGGTGCCGACCGAGAGGCGTATGGTATTGGGCTTGATACCCTGGTCGAGCAGCTCTTCGGCGCTGAGCTGCGCGTGGGTCGTTGTCGCGGGATGGATGACGAGGCTCTTGACGTCGGCCACATTGGCGAGCAGGGAGAAAATTTCAAGATGATCGATAAATCTGTGCGCCTCCTCCTGGCCGCCCTTAATCTCAAAGGTAAAGATCGAGGCGCCGCCGTTCGGGAAATACTTTTCATACAGCGCGTGATCGGGGTGATCGGGCAGGCTGGGGTGGTTCACACGCTCGACCTGCGGGTGCTTCGCCAGATATTCCACGATTCGCTTTGTGTTCTCCGCATGGCGTTCAAGCCGCAGCGACAGCGTCTCGACACCCTGCAACAGCAGAAACGCGGCAAAGGGGGAGATCGTCGCGCCGGTGTCGCGCAGCAGTATTGCGCGAATATAGGTCACAAACGCCGCCGGCCCGGCCGCGTCGGCAAAGCTCACCCCGTGATAGCTCGCGTTGGGCTCGCTGATCAGAGCATAGCGGCCGCCGGCTCTCCAATCGAATTTTCCCGAGTCGACAATGATGCCGCCCAGGGTCGTGCCGTGGCCCCCGATAAATTTGGTTGCGGAATGCACCACAATATCCGCGCCGTGCTCGATGGGCCGGATCAGATAGGGCGTGCCAAACGTGTTGTCAATCACCAGCGGCAGCCCGTGCCGGTGCGCGATCGATGCGACGGCGTCGATGTCGGGTATATCGCTGTTGGGGTTGCCCAGCGTCTCAAGATAGATTGCTTTTGTGTTTTTCCGGATCGCGTTTTCAAGCTCGGTGAGATCGTGCGCGTTTACAAAAGTTGCCGTCACGCCGAACTGTGGCAGCGTGTGCGCGAGCAGGTTATAGCTGCCGCCATAAATTGTTTTCTGCGCCACGATATGGTCGCCCTTCTGGGCGAGCGCCTGTATCGTATAGGTAATCGCCGCCGCTCCGGAGGCCACCGCAAGCGCCGCGACCCCGCCCTCAAGCGCCGCGATCCTTTTTTCCAAAACCTCCTGCGTCGAATTGGTCAGCCGCCCGTAGATATTGCCGGCATCCGTGAGATTAAATCGCGCGGCGGCGTGCGCGGAATCGCGAAATACATAGGAAGTCGTCTGATAGATCGGAACCGCGCGGGCGCCGGTAGCGGGATCGGCCTGCTCCTGGCCCACGTGGAGTTGCAGCGTCTCAAAATGATAGTTGCTCATACATTATTCCTCTTTTCTCATCATGTGATTATAACGCAAACAAAAAGCCCGGGTACCGTCGCGACTCCCGGGCCGGACCAAACGCATAGAACTCACCCGCTAAAGCGACGGTGAGATAAGAAAACGAAGTGCCCTCAGGGTCTGCGAAACAGGGACTCTCGTCGTCGCGCACACCGCTTCGTCGTCGCA
>CAZKRQ010000201.1:1185-4303 GCA_964555125.1 uncultured Oscillospiraceae bacterium | reverse complement strand
TCTGTATCAACGGGATGCTCATAACCGATGCGTCCGGCGGGGCGATTTATGAGCGGCGGCTGAGCGCGCGGCAGGTTCTCACCCTCGCCGAGCGGTGCGCCGCGCTGGACGCCGCCTGCTGCTTTTCCTTTGAGGACGGGTATTATGCCTATCATGGCGCGCAGGAAATGGCGCGGTTTTACGCGCCGCGCGCGGACGGAAACAATCTGTTTCATGACGGCGAGACGCGGACGAGGCACGAGCAAAGTCTTCCGTTCGGCGCGTTTACTCTGATGCCGCCGGAGGAAATGCGCCGGTTCTGTGAAGAAAACCCCGAGCTGGTGGCGCTGCCCTATGAGAGCGGCGCGTTTGACGTGTTCCCGGCGCAGGCGGGCAAGGAGACCGGCGCGCGCTGGCTGCTCGACCATCTCGGGTTGCCCGCGCGGGAGATGGTCGCGATCGGGGACGGATTTAACGATCTCGCGCTGTTGCGGCTCGCGGGGGTCGGCGTCGCGATGGGCAACGCCCCGCAGGAGGTGCGCCGCGCCGCCGACGAGGTCACGGAGACGGTGCAGCAAAACGGCGTCCTGCGCGCGATCGAGCGCCATTTTGCCGTGTGTGGAGCGCAGCCCGGGTGAAGAGAGAAGCGCGCGGGCCCGGCAGGCGCTCCGTTTTCTTATCTCACCGCCGCTTACAGGCGCGCTTTTTTGAGAGCTTGTTTTCCGACCTTCAGGGGAGACGCGCAGCGGATCGAAGGATGAAAGGATGATGTTGCGATGGATCTTTTAAAATTACTGGCTGTCACGTTTTTTGCGGGTATGGGCGCGGGGCTGGGCACCGGCTTCGCGGGCATGAGTGCCGCCGCCGTCATCAGCCCTATGCTGACGACCTTTCTCGGGATGGACCCTTATATGGCGGTGGGGATCGCGCTCTCCTCCGACGTGCTGGCGAGCGCGGCGTCCGCGTATATTTACGGCAAAAACAAAAATCTGGATATAAAAAACGGCGTGATTATGATGGTCAGCGTTTTGGCCTTCACCGTTGTGGGCAGCGTCGCCGCGAGCTATTTGCCGCCATCCACAATGGGGAGCTTTTCGGTGTTTATGACCTTCCTGCTCGGCGTGAAATTCATTGTGAAGCCGGTCATGACCACGAAAGAGACAATGGCCGCTGTTTCGGCGAAAAAGCGGGCGATACAGTCGGTTGTCTGCGGCGTGGCGGTTGGTTTTATCTGCGGCTTTGTCGGCGCGGGCGGCGGCATGATGATGTTGCTGATCCTCACGTCGGTGCTCGGCTATGAGCTCAAGACCGCCGTCGGCACAAGCGTGTTCATTATGGCGTTTACGGCTCTGACCGGAGCGGTCTCGCATTTCGCGATCGGCGGCGCGCCGGACTGGCCCGCCTTCGCGCTCTGCGTTCTCTTTACCTTTCTGTGGGCGCGCATCGCGGCCGTGTTTGCAAACAGGGCCGAGCCCAAAACGCTCAACCGGGCGACAGGTGTGGTGCTGGTGGTTTTAGGCGCGGCGATTTTTCTGTTTCGGCTGCTGAGCTGACGAAAAGGGCCGGGCGAAAAACCACAATAGAGCCGCCCTGTGTAGGGGCGAATGGTTTCGCGACGCCGGCCGCCTGTGATTCCGCCGTGCCCAGAGCGGCTCACCGCTTGACCGCGCGGTCCTGCTGCTTTTTTAACGAGAGAACCGGCAGCGCGATGAGCAGCAGCACCGCCGCCGCGGCGAGAAACACAGCCGGTGTCGGCGTCGATTTGACGACGCCGAGCTCCTCATAGGTCGCGCCGCTGTTGCGGATGACCGCCGCGCCGATGTAGGGGCCGATCACCATCGGCAGCAGAACCGAAAAGATCATGCGGATTCCCTGAAAAAGCCCGGCCTTGTCCGGCGGCGTATAGTCGCGCACGGTGGCGGAGAGGATCGCCGTCACCAGCATGTAGCCCGACATCATCACCACGCCCGACAGGAGGACCGGCACAAACGAGCGGGCAAAAAACATCGCGACAAGCCCGGCCAGCATCACGCCCGCGGCAGGCATCACGACGCGCAGCTTGCCGAGCCGGTCGATGAGCCCGCCGCTGAGCACCGAGACCGCCGACGCCGCGAGGAGAACGACGCCGAGCAGGATCGCGTAGTTCTCAAAGCCCAGATACTCCTGCATATAAATGATGAGATAGGGGAAGAAAACCTGTACCGCGACGTTGAACACGAGCAGCGCCGCAAGCGCGGTATAGAGCGTTTTGTGGGAGCGGATCACCGAGGGCCGAAAGCCGTAGAGAATATTCTGAAAATAGGGCTCGTCCTTTTTCTCGATGGGGGGATCCTTGAGCAGCAGCGCCGCGAGGATGCCAGCCACGCTGACCGCGCCGCCGATGATGGCGAAAAAAAGCCGCCATTCGCCGCGCTGGGTCAGTCCGTCGAGCAGGCCGAAGACGAGAAGCATCGAGAGAAGCGGCAGGGTCGCGAGGACGGACTCCACCTTGCCGCGGTTGCCCTCGCCGGTCGTGTCGGTGATATAGGCGTTGAACGCCGCATCGTTGGCGGTGGAGCCGAAAAAGGTCATGGCGCAGTCCATCACGACAACAAGCCCCGCCGCGGTCGCGACCGCATTGGCGGAGGGGAACCAGTCCGCGACGCGCTCCACGCTGATAAAGCCAAAGGAGAGGGTCGTCAGCCCCCAGAGGAGGTATCCCCAGACGATGAAGGCTTTCCGTCTGGCGGCGCGGTCGGACAGCGCGCCCATAAACAGGGTCGTCAGCGTTGCGACGATTGCGCTGGCCGCCACCATATCGGCGATATACGACGGGTCGGTCGAGATCGTGTTGTAGAGAAAGACATTGAAATACATGTTCTCGATCGTCCAGGCCAATTGGCCGACAAGCCCGATGAGAATGAACGAGAACCAGATCTTGGCGGAAAGCGTTTTCTTCATGGCGGCTGACTCCCTGTTTTGATTGGTGCTTTCATTGTACCACCGAGTCGGATATGATACAATCGAATTGGAAATAAAACAAAGCTTTGACGAACCGGCCGCCGCCGGCCGGCTTGAAAGAGATTTTTCAGGAGGCGAAGCCTGTGGCAGGTGTATTGGAATATCTTAAATGGCGCGGTGACCTGCGCTTTGACGTAAG
>CAZKRQ010000201.1:0-1175 GCA_964555125.1 uncultured Oscillospiraceae bacterium | reverse complement strand
GAGGGGATTCTCAGCGAAGATCTGGGCGCGGAGGGGCTCCCCATCCCCGAGGCGGCCCGCCGGTGTCTGGCGGACGCGGAAAGGGGAGAAAAAAGCTTTCATCTCGAGGATGACGCCGCGTTGCTGCGCGCGCTGACAGACAGCCCACGCTTTGCGAAGACGCGTTTGCTCGGCTATGTGAACCGCTTTGACAAGGCGCAGGAAAAACAGTTTTCCGCGGTCTGTGCCCTGCTCGAGGACCGGGAGATCTTTGTCGCCTATCGCGGCACGGACGGCACCCTCATCGGCTGGAAAGAGGATTTTAACATGAGCTTTGAGGCGTCGGTGCCCGCGCAAGCAGAGGCGCTCGAGTATCTGCGCGCGGTTGCGGCGGCGCGCAGAAGCGGCGCGCTGCGCGTTGCCGGGCACTCAAAGGGCGGAAATCTCGCGGTGTATGCGGCGGCGCTTTGCGGCGCGCGGGTGCAGAACAGGATCGTCTCGGTCTGCAATTTTGACGGGCCGGGCTTTCTCGACACCACCCTTGCCCGCGACGGCTTTCTCGATATTCGGGACCGGGTCCGCACCTATATTCCGCAGTCCTCGGTGGTTGGGATGCTGCTGGAACACGACGAGCCCTTTTCGGTCGTGCACAGCGTGAACAGCGGCCTGTGGCAGCACGACGTGTATTCATGGGAGCTTGAAAGAGACGATTTCCTCTATGTCGAGGGGGTCACGGGCAGCAGCCAATTCCTCGACGCGACCCTTAAAAAATGGGTCGCGAGCATGACGCCGCAGACAAGAGAGAAGATGGTCGACGGCGTTTTCAGCCTTGTGACGACGCTGGACGCGACCACGCTCAGGGATCTGTGGAGGGGCGGGAACCCGCTGCAAATCCTCAGGAATTTGACCGCTATGGACGAAGAAACGCGCGCGTTGCTGCTCGAGGCCCTCTCCCTGCTGCGAAGCTCTGCGGCGCACACATTGCCCGAATTCCTCCGCGACGTCCTGCCGGGCTGGGGCAATTCCCGCGCCCATATGGAGGCGCTTTTGGAGGATAAGGGCGGGAGCGCAGGCGAAAAGAAAAGGGGCTGACGCGCAAAAAAGCACAGGTGAACCGGCGGCGCTTCCAATTTCGGCCTTGTGCCCTTAACGCCCTTGACCTTAATCCCGAAAAGTCCGCCCTTGACTTTTCGGGA
>CAZKRQ010000200.1:0-4314 GCA_964555125.1 uncultured Oscillospiraceae bacterium | reverse complement strand
GCAAGGGAAAGCGCCGCGGCTTCGGCGGCATGGGCGGCTTCGGCCCGGGCCGGATGCCCTTTTGAGCCGGTTTGGCCCCGGCAAGGGAACGCTTATTGATTGCGGCGCACACGCAGCGCAATTCAACATAAGAAACCAATATTATTTATTTCGGAGGAAACAACAATGGCAGTAAAGATCAGACTGCGCCGCATGGGCGCAAAGAAAGCGCCCTTTTATCGCGTCGTGGTGGCCGACAGCCGCTTCCCGCGCGACGGCCGCTTTATCGAGGAGATCGGCTATTATGACCCGACCAAGGAGCCGGTCGTTTTCAGCGTAGACGCGGACAAAGCCAAGCAGTGGATCAGCAACGGCGCTCAGCCTACCGATACGGTCAAGAGCCTGCTGAAGAAAAACAACATCATCTGACCCACATTGAGGAGGTCACTATGAAAGAGCTTCTGACGTTTATCGCTCAGGGCCTTGTCGAGGACAAAGACGCTGTCTGTGTGACGGTGGATGAACCCAATGAAGAGGGTGTGACTGTCTATCATCTCTCGGTCGGTGAACAGGACATGGGCAGAGTGATCGGCAAGCAGGGACGCATCGCCAAGGCGATTCGCACGGTGATGCGCGCCGCCGCGGTGCGCAACAGGGAAAAAATCGCCGTCGAGATCGACTGACGGCGCGAAACAGCTTGATCCGGGGACGCGCTGCGCGGCAGGCGTCCCCGCTGTTTTTGACGCTTTTGGCATGGCGGGGACTCCGCTTCGCGTTCGGATCAGCAGGAACGAACCGGCAGGGAAACGGGCGGCGCGGATGACAGGTTCAAAACAGACTCGGAAAGGGTGACGCAGATGAAGCAATATCTCGAAATCGGCGAAATTGTCACAACGCATGGCGTCGGCGGCGATCTCAAGCTCTATCCATGGAGCGACAGCGCGCAGCAGCTCTGCGGGCTGAAAGAGGTGTATCTCGACGAGGCGGGGCAAAAAAAGCTTCGGATTGAACGGCTGCGAGTGCAGAAAAAGATGAATCTGCTCAAGCTCAGGGGCTATGACACGGTCGAAACGGCGCGGGCCCTTGTCGGAAAGACCCTGTTTGCGGCAAGAGACGATCTGCCGCTGCCGAAGGGAAAGCACTTTGTCGCCGACCTGCTCGGCTGCCGCGTTCTGGACGCCGACAGCGGGGAGGAATACGGTGTTCTCTGCGAGGTGACCGACAACGGCGCGCACGGCATCTATCATGTCCGCCGCGCGGACGGCGAAATCCGAATGGTTCCGGCAGTTGAGCCCTTTCTCGCCGGCGTCGACGTCGAGGCGCGCGAGATCAGAATACGGCCAATCGAGGGGATGATGCGCGATGCGGATTGATATTCTCACCCTGTTCCCCGATATGTGCCGCACCTATCTCGGCGAGAGCATCATCGGGCGCGCGCTCGCGGCGGGCAAGCTCGAGATCGTCTGCCACAATATCCGGGACTATACGCTCAACCGGCAAAAACAGGTGGACGACGCGCCCTACGGGGGAGGGCCGGGCATGGTGATGAACGCGCAGCCCATCCACGACTGTTTTCGCGCTGTCTGCGCGATGAGCGCGCAGCGCCCCCACTTTATCTATATGTCGCCGGCCGGCAAAACCCTCACCCAGCGGCGGGTCAAGGAGCTTGCGGAGCTGCCGCGCATCGCGATCCTGTGCGGGCATTATGAGGGCGTCGACGAGCGGGTGATCGAGGAGGACGTCGACGAGGAGATCTCTCTGGGCGATTATGTGATTACCGGCGGTGAGCTCGGGGCGCTCGTACTCTCCGACGCGATCGCCCGGCTCTGCGACGGCGTGCTCAGCGAAAAGGCGGGCTATGAACAGGAGAGCCATTACGACGGGCTGCTCGAGCACCCGCAGTATACCCGGCCGGAGATCTGGAACGGCCGCGCCGTGCCCGAGATACTGCGCTCGGGACACCACAAAAACATCGAGGCGTGGAAGAGGGAGCAGTCCTTCGCGCGCACGAAAGAACGCCGGCCCGACCTCTGGCGCGCCTATTGCGCGGCGCAGGGCATCGAGGATAAGGACTGAGGCGACCGGTGCGTGTTTTGTGGTATGAGGCCGGTTTTCAACAGCGTAAAATGTATAAAGTGCTGGACTTGTTGAAAAGTTACTGGATAAACTGCACAAATACTGGCGGCCAGACTTGTCACAATCTGGGGAACAAGCAGAAATGTCGCAAACTTTATTGACCTTGGACGAGCGAATGTTATACTATGATAACAGACCAAGACTAGAAAACAGAGATAAAATTATTTTAGCTTTTGGAGTGTGTAGAAAATGGTTGTTAAAGACGTCATGGTGGAGAATCAGGTTGGTTTACACGCGCGTCCCGCTACTTTCTTTATTCAGAAAGCCAATGAGTATAAGTCCTCAATTTGGGTCGAAAAGGAAGAGCGCCGCGTGAACGCGAAGAGCTTGCTCGGCGTGCTGTCGCTGGGTATTGTCGGCGGCACATCAATCCGCATTATCGCGGACGGCTCCGACGAACAGGCCGCGGTCGACGGCCTCATCAAGCTCATCAATTCGGGTTTTAACGAGTGAGAAGCTGACTTCGCGGCTGAAAAAGCCGAAAGGTCGAGAGATTTTCCGGCCGGTTCAGGTGTGAGACCGTGGGAATGTCCCGTAGATTTGCAAAACCGCAGCGGGAGAGAACCGGGAGAGCGCCGGAACTTATGGTTGTGAGCATCGGTTCTGAGATTTAAGCGAAAAAGAGAAAGAGCGCGACCCTACAAAAGGGCGGCGCTCTTTTGCTGTGCGGTCAATCGGGGCGCGCGGGCCGTCCGCGCTGCGGCGGGATTATCTGCGCAGCTCCCATTTTTACTCCAGTATTTCATGGTCGGTCCAATCTGTGTTGGGCTTGGTTTCGGTCATGACAAAGCCCTGCCTGGCGTAAAGGTGCCTTGCGGATTTCAGAATGTCGATTGTCCAGAGAAGGATATGGCTGTAGCGGCGCTCTTCGCAAAAGCGCATCGCGGTCTCGATCAGGCGGCTTCCCACCCCCAGACCCTGTAAGGACGGCGAGACGCCGAACAGACGCAGCTGCGCCTCGCCCGCTCCCTTTTTGATGATGGCGATACAGCCGACGATCTCGCCCTCTCGCTCGGCGACCCAGAGGCGGCTTTCCTCCGGGTCGTCAAACAGCTCGGACATGCTGTGGATGAAATAGGCCTCGACGGAGCTGTTAAAGTGATACTGCTGCTCGAATAATTTGTAATAGAAATAGCAGACAAGGCTCGGGTCTCCGGGCCGGCAGGTGCGGATGGAAATGGCGGAATTCATGGTTTTTTCTCCTCGTAAGATTGTCCGGCGGAAAGCAGCTCGATGATGTTTCTCATGCTGGCGCACAGCGCGCCGCGGTCCGCGGCGTCCAGCGGCTCGATCAGCTTGCCGATTTCCCGGTTGGTGATCTCGATCAGCCGGTCTGTCTCCGACACCCCCCTGGGCGTGAGGCGGATCGTCATCGAGCGCTTGTCGCGGGCGTCGGTTTCCCGCGCGATGATCCCGTTTTGCTCAAAGCCGCGAAGGATGCGGCTGATATAGCTTTTATCCAGTTGAAGCATCTCGATCAAACGCGCCGCGCTGAGCCGCCCGTTTTCCTTTAACTCAAATAGAATCCTTGTTTCGGTCACCGAATAGCCGGAATGAAGATAGTTTCGGTTGAGAAACCCTAAAAGGACGATATAAAATCGATTGAACGCGCGGATCTGGTGGACGGTCTTCGGATCGTCCCGCATGGGGCATCACCTCTCGCAATATAGTTGACAAAAGCCGCTAAATGCAGCGTAACACAGATAGTTGCTTTTGTCAACTATATTCTTTTATACCGGCGGCAAAACAGAAAGAAGAGAGCCGCCGCTGATGACACGGCTTGCAAAGCGCGGTATAATGGTAAAAAAGCCGAACCCGTGAAAAAGCGGAGACGCGCTTTAAAAGAAGCAGAAAACCGCAGGATGTTTTTATCATAAAGGAGAAGCGATGACCATCCCCGAGCTCTATCAAAAGGCCCAACAGCTGCCGCTTCAGCCAGGCTGCTATATCATGCGGGACAGGGCGGGCGAAATCATCTATATCGGCAAGGCGAAGCGGCTCAGGGTGCGGGTCGGCAGCTATTTTCGCGCGGGGGCCGATCACCAGCCCAAGGTTGCGAAGATGGTCTCCTGTGTCGATCATTTCGACGTGATCGTGACCGACAGCGAGTTTGAGGCGCTTGTGCTCGAGTGCTCGCTCATCAAGCAGCACAAGCCGAAATACAATATCCTGCTCAAGGACGACAAGGGCTATTGCTAT
>CAZKRQ010000199.1:0-4316 GCA_964555125.1 uncultured Oscillospiraceae bacterium | reverse complement strand
CGCGCTGGCCGCGAGCGTGCAGTCGGGCTACCTGCCCGACCTGGACAGTGTGCTGGCCAAGGGAAAGGGGATCTGCTTTGATTATGCGTCGCTGATGACGGGTATGCTGCGCAGCCAGGGCGTGCCCTGCAAGCTGGTGGTCGGCTACGCGGGCGAGCAATATCACGCGTGGATCAATGTGTGGACGGAGGAACAGGGCTGGGTCGACGGCGCGGTGTTCTTCGACGGGGTGAACTGGCAGCGGATGGACCCGACCTTTGTCTCCTCGGGCAAGAGCAGCGACGCGGTGCTGCAATATGTCGGCGACGGAAGCCATTACAACGCGATGTATTTGTATTAAGAGGATAAATATCTATGGGGAAGGCAGTCACAAATCAGGAGCTCTCCGGGCTGACGATGGAGCTGTATCTGCTCTTTCACGCCGGTGTGGGCGTGGGCGACGCGCTCGCGCTTCTCGGGGAGGAGGACGCCTATAAGGAGCTGCTTGCCGGTATGGCCGGGCAGGTGGACGAGGGCGCGCCGCTCTCCGCCTGCCTGCGGCAAAGCGGCCGGTTCCCGGCCTATCTCTGCGGCCTGATCGAGGTCGGCGAGCAGACGGGCCGCACCGAGGAGGCGCTGTATGCGCTCTCGGGCTATTATGAGAGAAGAATGCGGCTTGAGCGCCAGGTGCGCAGCGCGCTGCTGTATCCGGCGGTGATGCTGGTGTTGATGCTGGTGGTGATCGGTGTGCTGTTGGTGCAGGTGCTGCCGATCTTCAACGACGTCTATATCTCGCTCGGCAGCCGGCTGACCGGCGTCGCCGGGGGATTGCTGGCGCTGGGCCGCTGGCTCGATTCCGCGATGCCGGTTTTGTGGGCGCTGCTCGCGGCTGTGGTCGCGTTTTGCGCCGCCTTTGCGGGGCTCGACGGGTTTCGGGCCCGGCTGACGGCGGGCTGGCGGCGCCGGAGGGGCGACCGGGGCGTTGCGCGGCGTTTGAATAACGCGCGGCTGACCCAGGCGCTGTCCATGGGGATGGCGAGCGGCCTGCCCTTGGAAAAGGCGCTGGAGCTCTCCGCGACGCTGTTGGCGGACAACCCGCCCGCGCAGGCGCGCTGCCTCGCGTGCAGCCGGCAGCTGGAGGAGGGCGCTTCGCTCGCCGACGCGATGCGCGGCAGCGCGCTGCTGCCCGCCGGGGCCTGCCGGCTGCTGGAGCTGGGGCAGCGCAGCGGGTCGGCGGATATGGCGATGGAGAAGATCGCCCGCGATCTGTCGGAGGACAGTGAGGCGGCGGTAGAGGAGCTGGTCAGCCGCGTGGAGCCGGCGCTGGTTCTGGTCTGCTCGGTTCTGGTGGGCCTGATCCTGCTGTCGGTCATGCTGCCGCTGATGCACATCATGAGCGCGATTGGGTGAGCGGGATGAGACAGTGGAGAGGATTGGTCCGCGCTCTGGCGCTGCCGCTTGTGGCCGGCCTTGCGCTGGTCTGTTTTTCCACCGCGGTCAACGAGCTGAACAGCGGGCAGCAGACAGAGCAGCTGGAGCAGATGGAGGCGGCGATCCGGCGTTGCTGCGCGGCCTGCTACGCGACGGAAGGGGTGTATCCGCCCGACCTCGCCTATTTGCAGGAGCACTACGGCTTGCAGCTGGATACAACGCGCTATATCGTGCATTACGCGGTTACGGCGCAGAACCTGATGCCCGACGTGGTGGTGCTGCCGAAGACCTGAAGGGATGACAGCGGGAGAGAGCATGAACAAAAAAAGCAATCGTCTGGATGGATTGACCGCCCTGCTGCTGTTCGGCATTTTTGCCGTGTGCCTGCTGGCGGTGCTGCTGTCCGGGGCGAAGACCTACCGCTCGCTGACCGAGCGGGGCCGCGCGGCCTATGACCGGCGGGTCTGCGCGCAATATCTCGCCGCGCGGGTGCGGCAGGCCGACCGGCAAAATGCGGTGCGGGTCGCGCAGTTTGGCGACGGCGACGCACTGGTGCTCAGCGAGGAGATCGATGGCGCGGAATATGAAACGCGCGTGTATGTCAGCGGCGGATATTTGATGGAGCTGTTCTGCGCGGCGGACGCGGAGCTCTCCCCCGGGGATGGGCAGAGGATCATGCCCGCCGAAAAGCTGGAGGCCGTCTATAGCGGGGGGCTGCTCACGCTGCGCCTGACGGTGGAGGGAGACACCGCGCAGATCGTGCTCTCACTGCGCAGTGAAAAGGGGGAGCGGAGATGAAGAGCAAAGCGCCCCTGCTGCTCATAGAGCAGATGGTGATGCTGCTGGTGTTTGCGCTGGCGGCCGCGCTGTGTATGCAGGCGTTCGTCAAATCGGACGAGATTTCGCGGCAATGCGCCGCGCGCGACAGCGCGGTGTTGGCGGCGCAGACGGCGGCGGAGACGCTGCGCGCAGGCGAAGAGGAGACTAAAACGGCAATGCGCCGCGCGGCGGGCCTTTTGTCGGCCGCACAGCAAAGCGATACGGCCTTCACCGTTTGCTACGACGGGGAGTGGAATCCCGTTTCACAGGCGGCGGCCTATCGGCTGGAGGCCCGCGCGCAGAATAGCGGCGTCGCAGGCCTGAGCCGGGCGCTTGTCAGCGTCATGAGGGAAGAGGACGGGGAGACGCTCTTTCAAATCGAGGTTTCGTGGCGGGAGGTGAACGCGGATGCGCGCTGAAAAGCAGGGGCATTTTTCGCCCCCCGCGGTGGGCGGCATATCGCTGCTGGTGGTCTTCGCCGTGCTGTGCCTGACCGTATTCGCGCTGTTGAGCCTGTCTACGGTGCGCGCCGACGAGCGCCTCAGCCTCGCGTCGGCGCAGGCGGTCAGCGATTATTACGCGGCGGACGGCGCCGCGCAGGAGATCCTCGCGCGGCTGCAGGGGGGCGAAATGCCCGAGGGCGTCCGCCGGGAGGGCGATTTCTATACCTACAGCTGTGAGATTTCGCAGACACAGCGGCTGGTTGTGGAGCTGGAGCGCCGCGACGGGTATTTCGCGGTTGTGCGTTGGCAGGCCGTGCCCGCCGAGACATGGCGCGCGGACGGGAGCCTTTCCGTTTGGGACGGCGAGGATTCGTAAAAAGCAGGGAGGTATGACAAGATGGCCGAGCTGGTGGAGTATCTGACAAGGGTTGTGCAGGATCACGCCTCGGATCTGTTCATCATCGCGGGGAGTCCTGTCTGTGAAAAGCAGGACAACCGGCTGCGCCACATCGATGAGGAGCGGCTGATGCCGGATGACAGCGAGCGGCTGATCACCGATCTTTACGCCAAGGCGGGGCGCTCGATGGAGGGATTTTTGCAGCGCGGGGACGACGATTTTTCGTTTGCGCTGTCCGGGCTGGCGCGATTTCGCGCCAATATCTACCGCCAGAGGGGGTCGCTCGCGGCGGTGATCCGCGTGGTCGCGTTCGGCATCCCGGATTGGAGAGAGCTGGGCATCCCCGAGGAGGTCATCAACCTCGCCGGGGTAAAACACGGGATGATCCTGGTGACGGGCACGGCGGGCAGCGGAAAATCCACCACGCAGGCCTGCATCATCGACCGCATCAACCACACCCGCGAATGCCATGTGATCACGATGGAGAACCCGATCGAGTATCTGCACCGCAACCACAGCAGCATCGTCAGCCAGAGGGAGATCGCCATCGACACGCGCGACTATCTCTCGGCGCTGCGCGCCTGCCTGCGGCAGGCCCCGGACGTGATCCTGCTCGGCGAGATGCGGGACAGCGAGACGATCCGCACCGCGATGACGGCGGCGGAAACGGGGCATCTTCTCATCGCTACGCTGCATACGCAGGGCGCGGTGAATACGGTCGACCGCATCGTGGATTCCTTTCCGAGCGACCAGCAGGCGCAGGTGCGCATCCAGCTCAGCATGGTGCTGCATACCGTTGTGTCGCAGCAGCTTCTGCCGAGCGTCAACGGCAGCCTCGTGCCCGCCTTTGAGGTCATGCACGTCAATAACGGGATTCGCAGCCTGATTCGCGACAGCAAGAGCTATCAGATCGACAACGCCATCGCCGCGGGCGGCGCGGAGGGAATGATTGCCATGGATCAATCCATCTTCGCCCTCTATCAGGCCGGGAAAATCACCCGCGAGACGGCGCTTTCCTGCGCCGCGCACCCCGAGCAGCTCCAGCGGCGCCTGGGGTAGGCGAGACGTCCGGCAAGGGAGCATAAAAGCAACAGCCGCCGCGTTTTTTGCCCCAATAGGACGCACGGCAAACACAACCGCAAAGATTGCGTTTCGCGGTTGTATTTACTGCGCCTGTTTTTTGGGCATATTTTCAGAACTTTGAGAAAGAAGGGGCTTTCGAGCGGCGCAAGACCGGCTTTATCGAC
>CAZKRQ010000198.1:0-4333 GCA_964555125.1 uncultured Oscillospiraceae bacterium | reverse complement strand
TTCATTTTTATTTTGTAAGCTATTCCAAATCATATATTTTAAAGGTTCTTGTTTCACAGGAGGAGATTCAGGCGAAGGTGCGCGAGTTGGGCGCGCAGATTTCCAAAGACTATGAGGGCAAGACGCCCATCGTCGTCAGCGTGCTCAGGGGCTCGGTGGTCTTTGTCGCCGACCTGATCCGCGCGATGGATGTGGATCTGGAAATCGACTTTATGGTCGTCTCCAGCTTCACGGGCACGGTCAGCTCGGGCGCGGTCAAGATCATGAAGGACATCGACAACGTCGTCGAGGACCGCGACGTGCTCATCGTGGAGGATATTCTCGACAGCGGCATCACCCTCGAATATATCACCAACATTTTCAAGGGGCGCAACACCCGCAGCATCCGCATCGCGACCCTGCTGGACAAGCCGGCGCGCCGCAAATCCAACATTGTGCCCGACTATGTCGGCTTTGTCGTGCCGGATGAATTTGTGGTCGGCTATGGGCTCGACTACAACGAAAAATACCGCAATCTTCCCTATATCGGGGTTCTCAAGCCGAGCGTATACAGCGAAGAGGACGCGAGGGCGCTGGCCGATCAGAAATAGAACTTTGAAATCGCTTTTGAGCGTAGAAACGGAAATAGACAGATGCAGAACAGAAACAGCAGAGGGCGGGGTTTATCGCTGATCGTCCTGGCTCTTATGATTTTGATGATGATGTATATGTTCAACCGCCCCGCGGCGGACAGCCGCCTGTATTCTGAGGTGGTGGGTGAATTTACATCCGGCAACGTCTCGGAGTTTTCGCTCAATCTCGCCAACGGCAAGCTGACCTATCGCCTGCAGGGCGAGGACGACAAGACGCCGGCAAGCGTCTACACCGTGCCCAGTGTCGACCTGTTTCTGCTCGACGTGCGCGAATCGGTCGCCGAGGCGCGCGAGCAGGGTACGATCAAATACACCTATATCGAGGGCTCGGACTGGGGCGCGATCCTTCTCAATCTGCTGCCGTTTATTATGATAATCGGCGCGGTCGTGCTGTTCTATATGATGATGAGCCAGCAGGGCGGCGGAAAGATCGGCAATATCGGCAAGGCGCGCACCCGCACCCCGGAGGCGGACGGCCGCAAGGCGGTGTTCTCGGATGTCGCGGGCGCGGACGAGGAGAAGGAGGAGCTGTCGGAGATCGTCGAGTATCTCAAAAATCCCTCCCGCTTCAATGCGCTGGGCGCGAAGATACCCAAGGGCGTGCTGCTCGTCGGCCCCCCGGGCACCGGCAAAACGCTCCTCGCGCGCGCCGTCGCGGGCGAGGCGGGCGTGCCGTTTTACTCGATTTCTGGCTCGGATTTTGTCGAGCTGTATGTCGGCGTCGGCGCGTCGCGGGTGCGCGACCTGTTTGACAAGGCGAAAAAGACCCGCCCGAGTATTATCTTCATCGACGAGATCGACGCGGTCGGCCGCCAGCGCGGCGCCGGCCTGGGCGGCGGCCACGACGAGCGCGAGCAGACCCTCAACCAGCTGCTCGTCGAGATGGACGGCTTTACCGGCAACGACGGCGTGATTGTGATGGCCGCGACCAACCGCTCGGACATCCTCGATCACGCGCTGCTGCGTCCGGGCCGCTTTGACCGCCAGGTCTATGTCGGCTATCCCGACATCAAGGGCCGCGAGGAGATTTTGAAGGTGCACGCGAAGGGCAAGCCGATGGGGCCCGACGTGGATTTCTCGACGATCGCCAAGAGCACGGTCGGCTTCACGGGCGCCGATCTCGAAAATCTCCTCAACGAGGCGGCGCTGCTCGCCGCGCGCAAGCAGAAAAAGGCGATCACGCAGGAGGACATCGAGGAGTCGAGCATCAAGGTCGTCGCCGGGCCAGAGAAAAAATCCCGCGTGATCTCGGATAAGGAGCGCCGTCTGACGGCCTATCATGAGGCGGGCCACGCGCTCGCGCGGTATTATGAGACGCCCGACAAGCCGGTGCACATGATCACCATCATCCCGCGCGGGATGGCGGGCGGCTTCACGATGCACCTGCCCGAGGAGGATCAGCAGTTCCAGACAAAGGGCGAGATGGAGCGCGAGATCGTCGCGCTTTTGGGCGGCCGGGTGGCCGAGCAGCTGGTGCTGGGGGATATTTCGACCGGCGCGTCGAATGATCTGGAGCGCGCGACCGGCATCGCCCGCAGCATGGTGACGAAATACGGCTTCTCCGAGAGCCTGGGGCCGGTCGTCTACGGCACCCACGACGAGGTGTTCCTCGGCCGCGACTTCACCCAGTCCCGCAACTATTCCGAGCAGGTCGCCAGCGAGATCGACACCGAGATTCGGGGGATTGTGGAGACCGGCTACGACCGCTGCCGCGAGCTGATCGACACCCATCGCGACAAGCTGGAGACGGTCGCGCAGGCGCTCCTCGGGAGCGAAAAGCTGGACGGCGCGGCGTTCAAAAAGCTCATGGACGGGGAGCCGGCGGAGGAAGCCGGTGAGCCGCAGAGCGACGGACCGGAACCGCAGTAAAAACACAAAATATGGTGTTCCCGAGCGAAAAATGCGGTCGGGAACACTTTTCTTTGTGTTTGGTTTATGATAAAATAACGCAGTATGAAAAGATGGAGCTGCCCGCAAATGCGGCGGCGGGAAGAAAACGCGTGCGCGCCGCCGGGCCTGGGCACGGCCTTGAAAAGAGGAGAGACCGCGCTGAAAAAGGGCGCGCGGCGGCCGCTTTTCTTTCGCGCCGTGGGCGGCAGATTGCAAGGGGTGAAGGGATTGGCCGAAAAAGCAAATCAATATACCAACGAGAGCATTGAATCCTTAAAGGGAGCGGACCGCGTTCGCAAGCGGCCCGCCGTTATATTCGGCTCGGACGGCATCGAGGGCTGCCAGCAATCGGTGTTCGAGATCATCTCCAATTCGCTGGACGAGGCGCGCGAGGGCTTCGGCAACCGCATCGTCGTGACACAATTCGCCGACCACGCGGTGGAGGTGGAGGACTTCGGGCGGGGCATCCCGGTCGACTACAACAACAAGGAGAAGGAGTATAACTGGAAGCTGCTCTTCTGCGAGCTGTATGCCGGCGGCAAATACAACAACCTGACGGGCGACAGCTATCAATATTCGCTGGGCATCAACGGGCTCGGCCTGTGCGCGACGCAGTATTCGTCGGAATATATGGAGGTCGAGATTCACCGCGACGGCTTTCGCTATCTCATTCGCTTTAAAAAGGGCAAGCCCTCGGGCAAGATGCTCAAGGAGGAGACAGACCGCAAAAAGACGGGCAGCCGCATCAGATGGCGGCCCGACCTCGACGTGTTCACCGACATCGACATCTCGCGGGAGTGGTACCGGGACGTGCTGCGCCGCCAGTCGGTCGTCAACGCGGGCGTGACCTTTGTCTATCGCTTCGAGGTCGCGGGCGGTCGGTTTGAGACCGAGGAGTTCTGCTATCAAAACGGCATCGCCGACTATCTCGCCGAAAAGGCGGGGGAGGAGAGCCTGACCCCCATCCAGACCTTTGAGGGCGAGCGGGTCGGCCGCGACCGCGCGGATATGCCGGATTACAAGGTCAAAATGTCCTTCGCGGTCTGCTTCTCCAACCGGGCGCAGCTGCTCGAATACTATCACAACTCCAGTTGGCTCGAGCACGGCGGCTCGCCCGAGCGCGCGGTGAAAACCGCGTTTGTCAGCCAGATCGACGCGCTGATCAAGGACCGCAAGCTCTATAAAAAGGACGAGAGCAAGATCGCCTTTGCCGATGTCGAGGACTGTCTGATGCTGGTCTCAAGCTCTTTCTCGACCGTCACGAGCTATGAGAACCAGACAAAAAAGGCGATCACCAATAAGTTTATCGCGCAGGCGATGACTGAGTTCCTCAAGCACAGCCTTGAGATCTATTTCATTGAGAACCGCGCCGACGCGGACAAGATCGCGAACCAGGTGCTCATCAACAAGCGCAGCCGCGAGAATGCCGAAAAGACGCGGCTCAACCTCAAAAAGACGATGCAGTCGTCGGGCGATATGGCCAACCGGGTGCAGAAATTCGTCGATTGCCGCACCAAGGACCTGACGCGGCGCGAAATCTATATCGTGGAGGGCGACTCGGCGCTCGGCGCCTGCAAGCAGGGGCGCGACGCCGAGTTTCAGGCCATTATCCCGGTGCGCGGCAAGATCCTCAATTGCCTGAAGGCGGAATACGACAAGATATTCAAGAGCGAGATCATCACCGACCTCATCAAGGTGCTCGGCTGCGGCGTCGAGGTCAAAACCAAGGCCAACAAAGACCTGTCCAACTTCGATCTACAGAATCTGCGCTGGAGCAAGATCATCATCTGCACCGACGCCGACGTCGACGG
>CAZKRQ010000197.1:0-4345 GCA_964555125.1 uncultured Oscillospiraceae bacterium | reverse complement strand
ACTTTTGAAGCAGCGAATCATCCCGAACAAGCACGTCGAGTTCCCCCGTGGGAAGAAAGACCCGCACGAGCTCGCCGCCGGCCCGGAAAAAGAGCAGCGTGCCGTCCGTCATCGCCTGCCGGATGGGCAGCCCGCGCCAGATCAGCAGCAGCCTCTCGTTTTCTCCGTTGAGATCGAGCCAAAAGATGCGCCGCCCCTGCGAGATGCAGAGCAGCGACTCGCCGCAGCGCTGCACGAAGTTGACCGGCCGCGCGTCGTAAATGCAGCGGCTGTTCTTACCGGTGAGGTCGCTCGCGTATCTGTCGCTCAAAATAATTCGGCCGTCTGTCATGTCAAAGTTGTCAATGCCCGTTCCCCGAATTCCAAAATGCAGGGAGTTGTCCTCCCATTCAGGCCGCTGGCTCCACCAGTACAGCTGGCTGAACACGTGTTCGCAGCTGAAATATTCCTCATATTCCGCGCTGCGCGCCGTTGTGGGGCAGGGTCAGCTCCCCATCGCGCCGGAAAGCGGCGGTACCGCCTGCGCGCCGGCCAGCAGCAGCGCCGCTGCCAAAGCCAGGATCGACAATCGCCTTACCATGCCCCTCGCTCCCCCTTAAATTCTAAAGTTCGTGAGATTCACCGCGACCGCCCGCGAACGCAGTGAAGCCGCGGGCAAAACCGTCACCGCACCTGGCCGTTGCCGGTGATCTCGTATTTATACGAGGTCAGCTCGGCGACGCCGAGCGGGCCGCGCGCGTGCAGCTTTTGGGTCGAAATGCCGATCTCGGCGCCGAGGCCGAATACGCCGCCGTCGGTGAAGCGGGTCGAGGCGTTGACATAGACCGCCGCCGCGTCGACATTTTTGAGGAAGAAGTCGGCCGCCGCCGCGTCGCGCGTCACAATCGCCTCGCTGTGTTTGGTCCCGTAGCGGTAGATGTGCTCGACCGCCTCCTCGAGCGAATCGACCACCCGGCAGGCGAGGATATAGTCGTTGTATTCCCTGCCCCAATCCTCCTGCGTGGCGGGGACCGCGTCGATGATCTCCCGCGCGCGGCCGTCCGCGCGGATCTCGACATGCGCCTCGTCCAGCCGCGCCTTCGCCATCGGCAGAAAAGCGGCCGCGACCTCCCTGTGCACGAGCACGCACTCCGCCGAATTGCAGACCGACGGGCGCGAGACCTTCGCGTTGTAAAGGATATTCGCCGCCATCTCCAGGTCGGCGTCGCGGTCGATATAGACGTGGCAGACGCCCGCCCCCGTCTCGATGACAGGCACCGTCGCGCCCTCGACCACCGAGCGGATAAGCCCCCGGCCGCCACGCGGGATGAGCAGATCGACCGATTCGTTCAGGCGCATCAGCTCGTGTGCGCTCTCGCGGGTCGTGTCGGTCACGAGCTGCACGCAGTCCTCGGGCAGCCCCGCCGCGCCGGCCGCCCGGCGCATGGCGTCCGCGAGCGCCGTGTTGGAGCGGATCGCCTCCTTGCCGCCGCGCAGCAGCACGGCGTTGCCGCTCTTGAGGCAGAGCGCCGCCGAATCCGCCGCGACGTTGGGCCTCGCCTCGAAGATGACCGCGATCACCCCGATGGGCACCGTCACCTTGCGGATATGCAGCCCGTCGGCGTTGTCGTATTCCCGCAGCACAACGCCGAGCGGGTCCTCAAACCCCGCGATCTTCTCGATGCTCGCGCAGATGCCCTCGATTCGCGCCGCGTCGAGCATTAGCCGGTCGAGCAGCGCTTCGCTCAGCCCCGCCGCCCGGCCCGCCGCGAGGTCCTGCGCGTTTGCCGACAGAATCTCCTCGCTGCGCGCGCGGATGGAAGCCGCCATGCCGCGCAGCGCCGCGTTCCGGCGCTCTTCATCCGCTGTCGCCAGCGCCCGCTTCGCCGCCTGCGCCCGCGCGCCCAGCTCCTTTATCTCCCTCATCTCTTCACCGCCTTAAACCGCGTGCCGACGCGTTCGCCGTCAAACAGCGCGTAAATATTCTCAATCGGGCTCGCGCTCATCACGACCGTGTCGATGCCCGCCTCGGTCGCGAGTCTTGCGGCGTGCACCTTGGTCTCCATGCCGCCTGTGCCCAGCCGCGAGCCCGCGCCGCCCGCCATCGCCTCGATCGCGGGTGTGATCTCCTCGACGACCGGGATCAGCCCGGCGCCCGGCTCGGAGGGGTTTCGGTCATACAGGCCGTCGATGTCGGTCAGGATAATCAGCTCATCCGCCCGCACCAGACGCGCCACGATCGCCGAGAGGCTGTCGTTGTCGCCGTAAACGATCTCGTCCACCGCGACCGAGTCGTTTTCATTGATAATCGGGATCGCGCCGTATTCAAACAGCTTTTCAAAGGTATTGACAAGGTTGCCGCGCCGCACGTCGTCCTCGACGTCCTCCTTCGTGATGAGCAGCTGCCCGACGATATGGCCGTATTCGGCGAACATCTTGTCATACATGAACATCAGCTCGCACTGGCCGACCGTCGCCGCCGCCTGCCGCCCCGGCGTGTCGGTCGGGCGCGCGGAGAGGCCCAGCTTGCCGACCCCGACGCCGATGGCGCCCGACGTCACCAGCACAACCTCGATGCCCTGATTCATCAAATCGCTGAGCACCCGCACCAGCCCGCCCATATGCCGGATATTGGTTTTTCCGGTTTCATGCGTCAGCGTGCTGGTGCCGACCTTGAACACCACCCGCCGCTTATTTGTGGTTCGTTTCATCTTCTCTGTGCAGATTCCTTTCTGTTTTTGCTCTATTTCACTTAATTTACGTCCGGGCAAAGAGGGGCCCTGTGAGCACCTGCCCGTCCTGCGTGCGCACGACGGCCCGCAGCGCACAGCCTTGAATCTCCGGCACGTCCAGCAACGGCACCGCCGCCGTCGCGAGACACACGCCGTCCCCCTGCGACAAAATCGCGGCCTGATAGGTCACGCGCTCGCCCGTCCCCTTTTCAAAGACATACCAAACCGCGCAAACCGGCCGGTCCGCGCCCGAAATGCGAAGATGGTAGGAGACATATCCGTCATGGTAAACATAGGGCTCGGAGCCGACCTCCTCGATGGCGAGCGCCGCACAAGGGACGGCGGGCGGCGCCTGACTGGCAAAGGCAAAGACAAACACCCCTTCAATACAGTCGACCAGCGAATATCTCGCCTGTGGAGAAACGTGCTCGCGCACCAGCCGCGCCAGCAGCTCCACCTCGCCGGTGTCCGCAAGCAACACGTCCTCGCGCTCGACCAGCGCGCGATAGACCGACCCCTCTATATGATAACGGCGAAGCACGCTGTTTTTTGAAGCGGTCTGCGTATCCCAGCCGCCGAGCACATAGATATTGCGAAAAAGGCCCGCGGGCAGCGCGGCAAACGGGCTCTGTCTTTCATAGATGCCCGGCATCGTCTGTGTCGAAAAGAGATACAGCGTCTCCTCCCTGCGGGCAAACGCCTCGCAGACCGCGTATAGACTGCGCACATCCCGGCCCACCGAACGCGCAGGCAGCGACAACCCGCTCACCAGCACCGCCGCCGCCACCGAAAGGCAGCACAGCGGCCGCCCAACGGCGCTCTTGCCCGTCCCCCGCGGCAGCAGCGCCGAAAGAAGGAGGGCGCCGGCGCCGGCCAACGCCGTCACCAGCCCGCGCACAACCCAGCGGGTGACGCGCCCGAACACCGATAACCCCAGCAGAAGACCCAGCTCCCAGGCGAGCAGCCCCAACAAAAGCCAGCGCCTTTTGTCCCGGGTCAGAGCGACGCCCGCAACGGCCATCGCCGCGCTCAGCCAGAGCGCAGGCACCCCCGCTGCGTCCCGCACCGCCTGCGCGAATCGATGGAAAGCGCCGCCGTCATGCGCGGGGATCTCGGCGATTTTCTCAAAGACGCCGGCGGAATACAGCGCGGGGTCCGCGAAGTTCCAGCTTTCAATGACAGCCAGATCGTTTTGCGTGATGCCGATCGCCTCAAATGCCGCCTCGTTGTCTTCATAGCGCGCGACAGGATAGTCGACCACGCGCACCCGCGCGTTGTAATAGCGCATAAAAGCTTCGCCCTCCGGCGTCGCGCGCGACGCCGCGCCGCTCGCCGCCGCGCAGGCAACCGCTACCAGGCACAGCAGCGCAAATCCCGACAGGCCGCGCGCATTGCTCCGCAGCAATCCGCTCAGGCGCCTGGCTTCGGATTTCCTTTGCATGAAAAGCAAAGCCAGCGGCAGCAGCGCGGCCAGGCCCGCGGCAAAGGCGGAAAAGCGCAGCAGCGAGCCCGCGACCGCCGTCACAAACCCCAAAACCGACAGCCGGGTTATCCTCTCCGCATAAAAGCCCTCCAGCAGCATTATGCCGCCGGCGGCCGTGATCCAGATCGCGTATTTTGTATAATGGTTGATC
>CAZKRQ010000196.1:0-4376 GCA_964555125.1 uncultured Oscillospiraceae bacterium | reverse complement strand
ATCCGTCGTCCCGTCCGGCTTGATGAAGCTGAATGGGTTCTTCCGCTTGATCGCCTCGGGCAGCTTCGGCTTATAGGTCAGCGAAAAATCCATGCCGCTCAGCCCGCTTCCCAGCTTGCCCGCCGGCTCGGAGCTTCCTGTTTGCCGCGTCGTTGTGCTATTGCCCGGCCCCCGGTCAAACGCCGACGCGGTGTTCACGCCCCCGCCGGAATAGAAGGACGCATTGCCCGGCGCTCCGTTCCCTGTATGCACCCCGTCCAATTTCTTTTTCACCTGCGTGCCCACTGCGGGCAGCGGCGCTTTGCTCATTCCGCCCAGCGAACCCACTGCTCCTTTGGGCTTCGACGCCGCGCCGCTCACCGGCCCCCGCGCGAACGCCGCGCCCGGATTGGTTCCGCCGCCCGCATAGCCCCCGCTGTTGCCCGGCGCGGGCTTTGCCGGCGTGGTCGTCAGCGACGCCTTGCTCTCGAGCCGGTCACGCAGCTCCCGAACCCCCGGCGTTTTGTTGCTTGTATTGGTTACAATTGTAGTACCCTTCGAGCGATTTGTCAACCCTAAGCTTCCCTTGAATTTGCTTGCCATTTGTTCCGTCTCCTTTTTTGTTTATTCGTTTGCCGGGCGGCGCGGTGCGCGCCGCCCGGTTGGTCCCGATCTCCGATTACTTCGCGCTCTCTACCTTTCGGGCGGCCTTCGCCACCACGTCGCCGCGCCGCCCCAGCGGACAGTTTTCATCCGGGCAGACGAGCTCGGCGATCGAATACACCGCGCGCTCCCCCTTTTCCTGCCTCTCCTCGTCGTAGGCGCGCAGAATCCGCAGCTCCGTCTTGCATTGTGGGCAGTTCATTTTTTCAGTCCTCCTTTACCGTTCCATTCCCGCCAAGGCGGCAACACCCTGCGCGCCGGCGGGATTTTGCTCGCCCTGCTGCACCGTTTCCTCCCGCTCCTTGAGCCGGCGGATAATCTGCGATTTATTGCGGATATAGCCGTCGGGCACGCTCTCAAGATAGAGCAGCGCGTCCTGAATTACGCCGCGCGCGAAGAGATTGTCGAGGGTGCCCAGCTCGTTGAGCTCGCTCCAATAGCTCGACGCGCCGACATTGACGTTGAGTGTCATCCTGCCCAAATCGATCTCGCCGAAATCAAACCGCCCCGTCCTCGCTTCTCCGTTTTCATCCTGCTCGCTGACGATCCGCTCGCCGTAGTGCTGCACGATCAATTCCGCGACAATCCGCACAAAATCCTCGACGAACTGATACAGCGCGAGCTTCTGCACCTCGAGCGGCGCGGCCGTCGCCTTCTGCACGGCGATGATCGCCGAGGTGTTGTCCGGCCGGATGTTGCCCAGCGCCGCGTCCGAAGCGCCCATAAACTCCTTGGTGTAGGCGATGGTCTTGTCAACGATCTCGGTCAGCTGCGCGCTCATATCCGGCGCGCGGAAACCCGAGGCCACCGCCTCGTTCGGGTTCCCCGCCACGCCGATCGCCTCGCCGACGCGGTTGCTCCAACGGTCGATCTTCATGCGGTCATAGAAAATTTTCGGGAACGCCATGGTGTGCTGATGGTGGATCGCCATCGCCCACAGCTTATTGACCGCGATCTGGTTGGGGATAAGCCCCGTCAGCAGCGCCTGCCCGTGATAGCTGTTTTTGACCTTGTCGAAGCTCATGAAGCTCACCGGATAGAGCCGGTATCCCGTGTCGGTCGCCGGCCGCACAACCGCGTTGCGGGTCACCTCGCAGAAATGCACGGTGCCCTTTTCCTTCCAGAGCTTCACATAAACCGTCGTCAGAGCGTTGTCGGCGCCCTCCTCGCCAAACAGCGAGCTCTCGGTGTCGGGCTTGATCTCCTGCAAATAGCGCGGCGCTTCCCCGCGCTCGCTCTCACCCTTCGTCGACCCGCTTTTCATGCTTCGAAACCGGCGCGCGCGCTCCCGCACCGCCTCGGTCTGCTCGCGCTTGACCAGCAGCAGATAGGGCTGCCGCTGCACCTCGCTGCAAAACGGGTTGCCGAAAAGAATCTTTGTGTTGTCGATCAGCTCAAGCGCGATTTCCCCCCGCACCGGCTGCGGTGTGTCGGCCTCCACGTCATAGTACCAGTAAAAGCAGCCGTCGCCGTCTACCGCGCAGTTGCGCAGCATGTCGCGCAGCAGGCTCTTTGCCTTGGTCGTCTCCATCACCCTTTGAATTTCGTCGCTCAGCAGCCGCGCCGCGCGCTCGTTTTCCTCATTTTTTTCAAAAGGCGTGATCTCCACCGCGATGTCGTCGCTGACCAGCATCGCGACCACATAGCTGCATACCCGCTTCAAAAAATTGAGCACCGGCTTGTCGAGATCGGGCGCGTTCAGCCCCTCCCACTGATTGCCGAGGTAAAACTGCTCGTTGCGGCGCACGTTGTCATACAGCTCGATCGAGCTGTTGTAGCGCACGCCGGATTCGTATTCGCGGTAGATTTCCTCGGGTTTTGTCTTGATCTTCATGGTTTGTCCTCCTGTATTTTTGATTGATTTATTGCTTCATTGGCCTCCGCGCGTCGTCCCGGTCACGAAAAGCCAAGCGCAAACGCAAGTACGGCAAAACGCACGGCACATTTCACAAAAAGCCGTGCAAAAGCAACCGGCAGAGAGCGTTTTTGCGTCCCTGCCGGAAATTCTGTATTGTGACGTTATTCGGTCCCCGCGCCTCCGCCGTCCGAAGCGCGCACGGGAATCCAAACAAAAAGCGCCTGTCCCTTTATCGACAGACGCGTGTTGCTTCCTTTTAGCGGCGCATATGCTCGCCGCCGGTTAAAAAACGGCAGAAAGAAACCCCGCCTTGACCGAAGCGGGGCCTTTCCGAGTGGTGTTACCATTATAATCCAGTTTTCCGGCCATTGCAATTGGCAGATATTTCAAATTTTCCGCCAAATTTTCTACAATCAAATACCTTTTCGGCAATGAGCTGTTTCGTGGGCCGCATCGGAAGTGCAACTCCTCCGATGACGATGAACGTCATCCCTTCGCCTTTTTGCGGTATTCCAGCGGCGGCACACCCATGATTTTTTTGAAGCTGCGTGAAAAATAGCAGGAATCCTCAATCCCAAACTCCGCCGAAATCTCCTTGACCGATCGATCCGTAAAAAACAGCTCTCTTCCCGCCGACTGCATCTTCATGCGCAGATAATATGTCATCGGGGCCTGTCCTGTCGCCGCCTTAAACAGGCTGCTCAGATAAGAGGCGCTGAACCCGGTGGCCGCCGCGAGCTCCTCCAGCGTGAGCGCACGGTTGAGGTTTTTAGACATAAAGGCGATCGCCCGCTGCACCGCCTGCCCGCCCCTCTCGGTCAGCCCGGCCCCGGCCTGCTTGCCCGCAAGCAAAATCGACGACACCGCGTTCATCGCATAGTGGCAGACCGCCAGATACTCCTCGGTCTGCCACGAGCCCTTCAGCAGGGCGAAGCAGCGGTTAAACGCGTCCACCGCCGTCTCGCTGTGCGCATAGTCGACCTTCATGGGCTGGGGCAGGCGCGCGAACAGCTCGCACAGCGCCGCCGTGCTCTTTCCCGCAAAGTGCAGCCAGTAGATGCTCCACGGCTCCTCCCTGTCCGCGGCGTAGGAATGCGGTATCCCGGGCGGCAGCAGAAAAGCCTCTCCCGGGCCGACCGCGACATCCGCGTCTCCATTGATATTGTAGCGGCCCCGCCCCTCGGTGCAGAGTAACAGGATTCCCTCGCCGCAGCCCTGCACCCGCTCAAAGAAATGATATTGCGCATTGGGAAAATAGCCGATATTGGTGACGTGAAGCCCACTGAAAAGCGGGCTTTGCTCACACTCCTCAACAAAGGCCTCCGGCATCATAAATAAATATTGATTTTCAAATCCGCCCGGCTTGCGTATCTCGTCCATAGCCTCAGTATAACACGGCCCGCCGCGCCGCACAAGGCGCCGCAAAGGCTCGCTTTTCTTCAATCATGCAGCTCTTCTCCATGCCGCGGCGATCCCATCCTCGACCGTTTCGCGCCTATCCACGTTTCACCATAGCAACGGTATTACTTTATATTTCACCCTTTTCCTGTATTCGGCGTATCCGGGCAATTCGGCTTCAAGAACCTTCTCTTCATTGCGTATCCTCCACGCGATCAGCGCGGGATATGCGAGAAAAATCACGGCGGAAAATACCGAGTTCAACACAAAGGGCATCGAGAGAAACAGTAAAAGCGTCGCCCCGTACATAGGATGCCTCACAACGCCGTAAAGCCCGGTGTCGATGACCTTCTGTCCCTCCTGCACCTCTACGGTTCTCGATAAATACGCGTTTTCTCTCAAAACCTCGGCGTACAGGCCATAGGCCATCAAAAAGACGGCCGCGCCAATCCACGCCGCCGCGTCGGGCAAAACAATC
>CAZKRQ010000195.1:0-4392 GCA_964555125.1 uncultured Oscillospiraceae bacterium | reverse complement strand
GGGAAACGGAGCCAAGCGGACTTTGCGACGACGAAGCGGTGCGCGCGACGACGAGTTGCCCTGCGGCCACAGGGGCACTTCGTTTTCTCATCTCACCACCGCTTTCCGCATCGTGTTTTTGCCCCCTTATTTCGGGATGCCGCACAGGTCGCAAAATTCCACGTAGACGGGGGAAAAGCGATCGGTTACATACTGCGGCACGCAGGCGCAGAACACGTCCCCGCCGGTTGAGTCGCCCGCCTCGAAATGCAGCGCGACGGTGGTTCCCTCGCCGAAGCGGCTGTTGATAATCATCATGCCGCCGTGCGTTTCACAAAAGATCGACGCGACCGTGAGGCCGAGGCCGAGGCCGGGCTTTGCGCCGCCGTCGTCGGCGGGCTCGCAGGAGAAATAGGGCTGCGCGGCGAGCGGCACGTTTTCATCCTGCATACCGGCGCCCTCGTCGCGGACCGTGAGCAGCACCGAGCCGCCCCGCTGGGAGAGGCTGACCTCGATGGTGTTGTTCTCCCTTGTAAAGCGGTAGGAGTTGGAGAGCACATTGAGCAGCGCCCGCTCAAACAGCTGCACGTCGATATTCGCCAGCACCGCTTCTTTGGGAAGCTGACGCTTGATTTGGATGCGGCGGCTTGCGACGCTCTCAACCGACGCGCACAGCGACGCCGTCAGCTCGTTGATATTGCAGCTGCGCTTGGAAAGCGACAGGCTGCCGTCCAGATAGCGGCTGACCAGCGCGGTGTTGTTCATTGCGCGCAGGATTCGGTACCCTCCCAGCCGGATATTTGAAAACAGCCCCTCTATTTCCGGATCGTCCGAGTCGATTGCCGACTCCACCGCAGAAGAGGACATGGAAATTTTGTCGATATTGCCGCGTATATAGCCGGAAAAGCAGTCGATGCCGCCGACGGGGCGGCTTAGATCGGAATAGCGCCGGTGCATCGTGCCGTCAAAAACCGCGAGAACCCCCTCGCCGACGCGGGTGAGCATGACCCCGTCGAGATCGCCGAAAGCCGCGGCGGGCCGCACATAATAGGTGCCCGATTGGGAGAGGCTGCGGCGCGCCGCCTGTGTGAAGAGAGCTTGCTGAAAGGACGGGGACTGCACCACGCCGCGCAGCCGTTCCTGCGCCGCCTGATTCTGCCACACCACAAAGCCCTCGCCGTCAAACAGAATCACTGCCGACGCGAGCTGGCCGTAGAGCTGCGTTACCATATTCGTTGTCGCTTGGTCCATAGGGTCGCCTTTAACAAGGGGAAAGTGATATTTTTCAATATAGCATATTTTGTCGAATTTTGCATTATTTTGTAATATTTTTCTCGTCGTATTCATATTTTTCTCCCTGTTTTGCAAATCATGCAAAAACTATTTTTTGTAATTCCTTCCTTTTTTGTGCTTTTTGCTGCGATGCGTATATCTCGGTAAATTATTCCTTTCTGTTGAAAACCTGGTTGAAAATGTTAAAAATCAGGTGAATCACTGTGAAAGAACTCCCTTCAGGCCGCCGGTTTTATCCCGTGCGATGAAAAACTGTTCGCCGCCTGTGCGCGTTTAACGGTGTTTTGTGGTATACTGATTAGCAGACTACGTTTTTTATTGAGGTTCTGCATCATGCCACAATTTTTAACCGATGTTGCCGCCGATGTTTTTGATGAATTTGTGCGCTCCCACCCTTCCAAATCCCATTTTATGCAATCCGCCGCATGGGGTGAACTCTCGCAGGAGGAAAAGGGCCTGCGCGCGCACCGGGTCGGCCTGGCCGGCGAGGACGGCGGACTTATCGCCGCCGCGCTTCTGCTCGAGCGCAAGCCGCCCCTGTTCCCCCCCTATCTCTATGCGCCGCGCGGCTTTGTCCTGGACTTTCATGATTTTTCGCTGCTTGCACAGATGACCGAAGCGGTGGCGGCATTCGCCAAAGCGCGGGGCGCGATGTTCTTTAAAATCGACCCGGACATCGAGCGCTGGCAGATCGACGAAACCGGCGCGCGCCTGCCCGGCGGCTATGACAACACCGGCGTTCTCGACGCGCTGGTGCGGCTCGGCTTTCGTCACCGCGGCTTTAACAAGGGGTTTGAGGGGCGCCAGCCGCGCTATACGTTTCGCCTCGACCTCACACGGACAGACGCGGAGATCGACAAAGCAATCGTCGGCAACGTCATGAAAAATGTCAAAAAGTCGCGGCGCTATGCCTGCGAGGTCGTGGAGGGCGGCAGCGGGGATATTCCCGAGCTGCACCGCCTGATCACCGTCACGAGCGAGCGCGACGACTTTGTCGGCTATGGTCTGTCCTATTACCAGGGCTTTTACGATGTGCTCGCCCGTCACGATATGGCCACCCTCTATCTCGGCCGCGTCGACCCCGCGTGCAGCGCCGAGCTGCTGCGCGCCGAGCTCGACGCATTGCTGGAGAAGAGGAAAACGCTGAAAAAGCCCGGCCCGCTGCATGAGTCCGATCTCTCAGAGCAGCGTCTTCTGCGGGAGATCGCGCAGTTTGAGGAATACGCCCGGCAATACCCCGACGGCGCGACGGTCAGCGCGCACCTCGTCGTGCGGTACGGCGACAAGGCGTGGGCCGTTCATGCGGGCAGCGACAAGCTCATGAGCGAGACCTTCATCAACAACCGCGTCTATTATGAAAAGATCCACGACGCCAAACGAAAGGGCGCGCGTCTGCTCGATCAGTTCGGCACCGTCGGCGATCCGCAAAACAGCCCGCTCCGTTCACTTCATGATTTTAAACGACAGTTTGGTGGAAAATATGTCGAATTTTTGGGTGAATTCGATTTTATTCTCAATCCTGTCGCTTATTTCGCCTATGTTCACCTTTTGCCTTTGTATAGAAAAGCGAGAATTTCGCTGAAAATGGCGCTTCGTGCCGGAAAAGGTCGAAAATAAAACGGCTGATTCAACATTTTCAACAAGGAGAAAATCCGCATGGAGAGGAAAACTTTCAACATTCTCGGCCTGGGGCTGACGGCGATGGCGGTCGGCACCATCGCGGCGCAACAGCTTGTCGCCTTTTTGGCCGCGCGCTTTGCGCCCGCAATGTACAGCGCGTGGTGGTTCCCGATGTCCTGCACAGCGCTGCTTTATATTGTGGGCGTTCCGCTGTTCTGGCTCGTCACCCGGCGTTTGCCGAAGGGGCCCGCGCCGGAACGCCACACCTTCGGGCCCGGCACTGTCACGGTGCTCTATTTTATATGCATGGGCGGCATGTACATATTCAATTTCGCCGGCATCGCGTTCACGCAGCTCCTTTCTTTATTGCTTGGGCGCGCCGTCAACAACCCCCTGACCAGCGCGCTGGAGGGATCCTCTTTTGTCCTCACCCTTGTGATCGCGGGGATTCTGTCCCCCTTTTTTGAAGAGCTGGCCTTTCGCAAGATCCTGCTTGACCCGCTGCGTCCTTTCGGCGACCGAACGGCGATGATCTTCTCGGCGCTGATGTTCGGCCTGTTTCACATGAATTTTTCACAGTTTTTTTACGCCTTCGCGATCGGGCTCGTGCTGGCATATGCCGCGCTGAAAACGGGCGATATACGGGTATCGGTCCTTCTTCATATCCTCGTGAATCTCATGGGCGCCGTATTGATGCCGGCGCTGACCGCGTCGGGCAGCCCGGCCGCTCTGCCGCTCGCGGTATCCTTTATGCTTCTCTGTATGGTTCTGAGCATTGTGTTTCTCTGCGTTTTTCACGGCAAAATCTCGCTTTCGCCGCCGCGCTGCCGTTTTTCCGAGCCGGTCACCGGCGGGATGATTTACGCAAATCCCGGCGTCCTTATCTATTATCTTTTTATCGCGGCGATGTTCGTGCTCAACACACTTCTCGCCTGAGCGCGCCGATTGGCAATTCATTGTGCGAATTGCTAAATTTTTACCGGGAAACGACGCGGATTCATCGGAAATTAACATTGTTTTGACAAATTCCTTTTGGTATAATATAGGTACTGAATGAAGATCATTTTATATGGGGGAATATCATCATGGCTAATATCAAAGTTGCGATCAATGGTTTCGGCCGTATCGGCCGTCTGGCGTTCCGTCAGATGTTCGTTGCGGAGGGCTATGACGTCGTCGCGATCAACGATCTGACCGATCCCAAGATGCTCGCGCATCTGCTCAAGTACGACTCCGCGCAGGGCCGCTATGAGGGCCACACGGTTGAGGCGAAGGAGAACTCGATCGTTGTCGACGGCCACGAGATCGTCATCTACAGCGAAAAAGACGCCGCGAATCTGCCCTGGGGCAAGCTTGGTGTCGACGTCGTTCTCGAGTGCACTGGCTTCTATACCTCGAAGGAGAAGGCCTCCGCGCATCTGACTGCCGGCGCCAAGAAGGTCGTTATCTCCGCTCCCGCGGGTAACGATCTGCCGACCATCGTCTACTCGGTCAACGAGA
>CAZKRQ010000194.1:0-4404 GCA_964555125.1 uncultured Oscillospiraceae bacterium | reverse complement strand
AATTTAGAGGATCTGTTCTTATACTACTTCAAGGGGGAGGATGGACAATGAAAAAGCTAATTCGACTTGAATTACGGAAGATTTTTTCCAAACGCCTTACACAGCTTGCTTTGGTTGTAGTGTTGCTTCTGTCGGCGTTCCTTGCCTTTTCGACCTATCAGAACAAGTATGCCTCTGATGGTACGGGCAATGAGGGAACTGGCCGGACTGCCGTGGAAATTGATAAGGCGGTTGCAGCAAGATATTCCGGGATTTTGACAGACGAGAAGGTACAGCAGATGATTTCGGAGATCGTCCCTAAGTCTGGTGAAAATGGGCTCAATGCGATATACCTTTATCGGAACACTATACAATCCGCTGTGTCTGCCCGTTTTTCTGATATAAACGGGAATTGGAATGGCCTTCGGGTTTCCGATGTGTTCGGTGATGAAACCGTTAAAATCGGCTATGTGGACGGCTGGTTGAGTACAAGTCAGAACATGACTAAGGTTTTGGTGATTTTCTCGTTTTTTATCATTATGATGATTGCCCCGGTTTTTTGCGGTGAATACAGCGGAGTTGATAATATCATCTTATCCAGCAAGTACGGAAGGACAAAATGTGCGGCGGCAAAGGTGATTGCAAGTATTATGGCCACCTTGATTACAACCACCATAGTTTTAGCGGTTAATCTCCTGATGGCATTTGTCTTTTACGGAAGCGAGGGCTTGGATTGCAGTATTCTTTTTGCCCAACTGACTTACATTGAGGGGAGCATTCCTTTCAACCTCACTTGCAGCACACTGCTGGTATATCAATCTGTACTGGCTATTACGGGCGCTATTGGGGTGACCGGCATTACATTACTTTTTTCTGCCGCCTGTAAGAATCAGATGATTACATTGGTGGCCTCTGTTGCCGTATACGCTCTGCCTCTTTTGCTCCCGGTTGCGGAAACAAGCGCACTGTTTCGGCTGATCGTGCTTCTTCCCATCTACCATGCGCAGTTCATTTCCCTTATGTCTGTGGAGCAGATGAGCGGCATACTTCTGTATGCAATCTGGGCCGTCCCTGCGGCATTGATCCTTATTGCGGCTGGGAGTATTTTCTCCCGCCGGGTTTTTGCAAGGCATCAGGTCTCATAGGCCTGATATACGCAAGTATAAGTCCATTTCTGCAATTTTAATTTGCAATACATAATAAACGAAAGGCGGTTTTTTGTATGACAACAGCACCGATTTTGCAGACAGTTGATCTGAAAAAGTATTATCAGCAGGGAGAGCATACCACGAAAGCTCTTGACGGGGTGAACCTCTCTGTGAACGCCGGGGAATTTGTGGCGATTGTCGGAACTTCCGGCTCCGGCAAATCCACCCTGCTCCACATGATGGGCGGCTTGGACACGCCTACTTCCGGGGACATCATCGTGGGCGGCAAACGTCTCTCAGGAAAAAGTGAGGAGCAAATGGCGGTATTCCGCCGCCGTCACATCGGCTTTGTGTTCCAGAATTACAATCTGGTGCCGATTCTGAATGTGTATGAAAACATCGTCCTGCCTGTGCAGCTGGACGGGAGAAAAGCAGACAAGGGGTTTCTGGAGGAAATAGTCCATTCCCTGGGCCTCCAGGACAAGCTCCAGAACCTCCCCAACAATCTCTCCGGCGGCCAGCAGCAGAGAGTCTCCATTGCCCGCGCCCTGCTCACGAAGCCAGAGATCATCCTGGCGGACGAGCCGACTGGGAACCTGGACAGCAAAACAAGTGAAGATGTGCTGGAGCTGCTGAAAATCACCAGTGCCAAGTTTCAACAGACTACCATCATGATCACCCACAATGATGCCATTGCGCAAACGGCGGATCGAATCATACGCATCGAAGACGGGAGGGTCAGACAATGAGCCAGGGAAAGAGATTGAACAGCCAACAAACCGCAGTTCAGGTCATCAGCCAGCGTTCCTTTCGGGCCGGACGCACCTCCAACCGCCTGATTGCCGCCGCAGCCATCATCGTGGTGATTCTGATTACGGCCACTTGCAGTGTCTTTTTTAATCTGCAAAGTTTTTCTGCATTGCAGAATTTGAAAGGCTATGGAACGACCACGGATGTGATTTTCTCCAACCCCAGCGCCGGACAGTTGGACCAACTGGAAGAAAGTGATTTAGTGCGAAAGCCTCTGTATGTCTCCTACAAGCTGGGGCGGCTGATCGGGAACCCTGGGCAGTCCGGCCTCAGCATCGACTTGTATGAGGTTGACCAGTGGGATACCTGGAGCAGTCCGCTGGTCGATGATTTTCAGGGACACTACCCCGCTGAGGCCAACGAGGTCATGATGTCCACCTGGCTGCTGAAACGGTTTGGCATCGAGCCGGTGATTGGAACGGAAATCACATTGTCCGTAGGCTGGGATGACTGTGATGCGGTTCAGGAGGAGACATTTTATCTTTCCGGCCTTTACACCGATACCTCCTACATCAATGCGGCAGCTAAACAGCAGGTTTTCCTGTCCACTAAGGCTCTGTCGCAGCACGATATGCCAGCAACGATAGTTGGATTTTCCTTTTCCTCCGGCAGCGTTCAAAAGAACCTGAATAAAATCACAGAGCAGCTCGGCCTGACAGAACAGCAGTCTGTCACGGCCCTGTCCGGGCGGCAGATGTCCCTCCGGGATATTGCCCTGGCTCTGGTGGTCATCCTGTTTTTTATGGTGGACGGCTTTTTGATCATCTACAACATCAACTCCATTTCCGTCACCAAGGATGTCCAGTTTTACGGACTGCTGAAAACCCTCGGAATTTCCCCCAGACAGTTGACACGGGTCATCTACTACCGAATGGGCCGGGTTATGCTGCTGGCGCTTCCGGTCGGCCTGCTGCTGGGATGTGTTATGACACAGTGGATCGTTCCGCTTCTGCTGGGCGACTTGCTGGAGGGCTTTACTCAGGCGGATTTTCATTGGACGATCCCCGTTGTATCCGCCCTGTTCTCCTGCGGGATGATTTTTGTCAGCTTCTCCATGACTGCGCGAAAAGTCCTCTCCATTTCACCTATGGCTGCGCTGCGGTACACCGAGGAAGGCATCAGGCGGAAAACCAGCCGCTCCACCGACCATGCCACGCTGCCTTGGATGGGACTGAAAAATGCTTTCCGGCATCCTGTAAAAGCGTTCTTTGTAATAGGGACCTTCTTTTTAAGCAGTGTAACATTCCTGCTCTGTATGACAGTGCTGAACGGCTTGTCAGTGGACGAATATGTCAACTTCAATACGGCTCATGACATTGCCCTCTATAACCACATGAGCCGAGCATCCTTCTCTCCCCAGGAGGAGCAGTCCTTTACATCGGAGATCATGACCCAACTCCGGCAGATGGAGGGCGTGGAAACCTTTGGCATCACAAAAGTCGTTCCTATCTATGAGCAGTATTCCGAAGAAGTATACGGGGATTGGTATCAGATCAAGAGCGATTTTGAGAAGTCAAGCGGCATGGAGCCGACAGACCCACAGGTTTGGATCGACAGTCCCAGTGCGGCGTTCTGGAGTCTGTTGGTTGGCGTGGACAGCGATGTGATCGACGCTTACAACCAGTCAGCGGAAACGCCGGTAGACATTGACGCCTTTGAGCGCGGGGAGTTCCTGCTGACCACGGACATGAACGGAAGCGGGTTGCACCAGGGAGACATGATGACATTTTTCGTCATGGACACGGATCAGGAGTTTCAACTGCCCATAGGAGGACAGATACCGCTGGAGCGGGACGGCATGAACGGTGGTGCAGCCCCTTGGCTGGTGGTTTCTAACCATGTCATCGACCAATACAGGCCGGACGCCATTATCTACTCCATCAAGATTGACAATGACCCAGCCTATGCGCAGAGTATTTTGGATCAGGTGAAGTCACTGACGGAGCATACCCCGGCCATATCCAGGACATCCAAAATCGAACTGGCGGAATCGCTGGCCGAGGCAAAAAGCTCCCTGTCGAGACTGTCCGCATTTCTTACCATTGTACTGTTCTCTATTGGCATTCTGAACTTTATCAACACTATGAGTGCCAATATTCTGAACCGTCAAAAAGAATTTGCCGCCATGGAGTCGGTAGGCGCAACCAGACGGCAGGTGCGGCGGATGATTGTCTGGGAGGGTTTCTGGTATTTCGCGACAACGATGTTTTTGTCGCTGACCGTTGGCTCTGCCGCCGATATTCTCCTGTTCACCGCGATTCAAAATTCACTGGGGTTTGGCGCGTTCCATTACCCGGCTGTACCCTTTGCGCTGTATATGCTGCTGGCTCTGGCCCTCTGCGGCGCAATTCCTGCGGCAATTTACCAAAGGACTGGAAACAGCAACATTGTCGAAAGGCTGCGTGAAAACTGAATATGCCACCTGTTTAGGGAAACGTCAGTTCCCGAACATATCTCAAGGTCATTT
>CAZKRQ010000193.1:0-4426 GCA_964555125.1 uncultured Oscillospiraceae bacterium | reverse complement strand
GCTGGATTTTGAGCTGTACCGGGGCGGTCGCGGCCATATCGCGGCGCTGCTCTCCAACATGAGCTATCTGCGCTTCAACGTGGACGAGGGCAGGACGACGTTCGGCGAGGCGCTGGCGGCCGCTCGAAGCGCGGCCGGGAGGCCGGGCGGGGCCTCGGATTATTTTGCCGGCCGGTTTCTCGCCTGCGCCGAAAACGGGCTGCGCGCCCTGCCGCGCCTTGCCCGATTTGTCGCGGGCGACGAGAGCGGGCAATTGGGCTATGATCCGAACGGGTTGCGCGCGCGCACCTGGCAGGACCCGGACACCGGCGATCTCTATGTCGTTTTTATGGGCACCGGGCCGGGCGAATGGCCGGATAACGGCGTCGCTCTGTCTGGGCGCAGTGCGGTCAACGCCTATTTCACATATGATAAGCAGGGTCGTGCGCGCGGCGTGACCCTGCGCGAGGACGGGCTCTCGCGCCAGCAGGCCGAAGCGGTGGATTATTGGGCGCGGGTGCGCGCGCGGCGGCGAATTTCCCCGCGCGGGGCTTTGATTGCGGCGGGGCACTCGAAGGGCGGCAACAAAGCGCAGCTGTTGTCGCTGCTGTTTGAGGAATTCACAGTCTGCTACTCGTTTAACGGGCAGGGACTGAGCCCCGAGCAGCTCGCGCTGTTTGCGGAAGAGGAGAGCTTCCCGGCGCGCAGAGAGAAGATTGTTTCGGTTTGTGGGTGCAACGATTTTGTAAACGGCCTGGGTGATTTGGCTTGCAGCGCCGCGAATCGGGTTTTTCTCGGCACTGAGGGTGTGCGCTGCATTCGGGACGAGCACGAGCTCTATTCGATGTTTGGCGCGGACGGCTGCCTGCTGCCGCCCGCACCGCGCGGGCCCCATTCGGTGCGCGGCGAAAATCTATGGGGACATGCCCGAGGCCGTAGGTCACGCGCGCGGGTCGCAATGGCGGTCACCGCGGCGGGCAGCCGCCTTCTCGGCAACGGGACGGCGATCAACGGCGAAGCGCCAGCCGCGCGGGAGCTGTTGACCGGCGCGGCGCAGGCGGGCATATTGATGCTGCAAAGCGCCCAGCCGCCCAGGGAGAGCGAACGGCCGGAGACCTCCGAGAGGCTCAGGACGGCTTTTCCGAACGAACTGATCGCGTGCCCCGAGGCGATGGAGGAAGCTGCGTCGCGCCTTGCCGCGCTGTGTTCGCGGCTGGATTCGCTCGCGCGGGGGATCGCCGACCCGGCGCTTGCGAGACGGGTGGCGCAGGAGAACCGCCGCGTTGCGCGCAGTCTCGAGCTTGTGCGGCGGTTGCGCGGCGAGCTTGTCGGCATGGAGGAGGAGTTCGCCTGCGTGTGCATGCTCGCGGGAAGGAAAAAATGGAAGAGAAAAAACAACAGGCGAGGGAATTGAGAATCGCCGCAAAGGAGCTTGAGGCGATCGCCGATCTGCTCGGGCAGAGTGGGCGGGGACTCTCGCTCGAGGACAATGTGGCCGCGTTGCGCAGAAGCGCGGCGCGCTATCGGGGCGTCGCGGAGAGCCTCGACAGAAGGATAAAGCGAGGTGAAGCGGATGAAACAATGTCATGATTGCGGACGCGAGGTGCCGGAGGGCCTGCATTTCTGCCCGGACTGCGGCGCGCCGCTCGACGAGATCGAGGATATGCAGCCGGTGGAGCCCGCGCAGGCGCTCTCCCTCGCAGAGATGCTGCCCGCCGCATCGAACGCGGGCGGGGAGGGCGACAGGCCCGAGGGGAACGCGCGGCGCGGCGAAAGGCCGGAAAAGACCGCCCGAAGGGCGGGCGAAAAGGCGGCGCGGGCTTCTCGAAAAAGAAAAAACAGCGCGCCGTCCGAGAAAAAGGCGGGTAAAAACCGGCGCGCGCGGCTGCGCCGATTGGCAGTTCTGGCGGTTGCGGCGGTTGCGATTGTCGCGGCTGCGGTTCTTGTGGTGAAAAATACGCTGCTGGCGCAAAGGCAGGCGCCGATTGTCTACAGCGCGGCGCAAAGCGTGCGGTTTTCGGACGGAAGCGCGGACGGGGCGCAGCAATTTGCGCAGTTCGCGCAGGAGGGCGCGCTGCCGGATGCGGTTTTTGCCGAACAAAAGCCGGAAAAAATGGCGGTGGCCGGGCCCGGGGGAACGGGCCTTGTCTGGGTCGACGCGGAAAACGCGGGCGGCGCGATCTCGGTCGCGGGGGAGACGATCCGCGCCTTCGGCGTCAGCCCGCAGGGCGACGCGGTCTGGTATATCGACGAACAGGGCGCGCTGGTGCTGCACGATTTGACCCGCAAGAGGCAGCTCGCCGCCGGCGTGGCCGACTGCCTTTTTGACGACGGCTTCAATACCTGCGCCTATTTGACCCAGACGGGAGAGCTCTATGTCACGAGGCTCGGCGAAAAGGCCGACAAGGTGCTGGTCGAGAGCGAGGCGAGCGGTCTGTCGGCGTTTCGGGGGAATGTGCTCGTCTATACCCTTGATCGCGGCGGCCAAAGCGATCTCGTCTTCTATCAGGTGCGGCGGCAGACAAAAACCGTGTTTGAAAACAGCGTGCTCTGTGCCGCGGTGCAGGGAACAGACGGGTTTTATATTGAAAAGAGGACGGACGAGCCCGTCGTAAAAACGGCCGACCCGCAGGCCGGGAGCGACGCGCTGTGGCTTGTGGAAGAGGGGAGCACAACCGAATACGGCTATCCGGCCGGCCAGTGGTATTATTGGTATAGCTTTTATCTCGAGCAGGGCCGCGCTTCGGTCGAGGGAACGGACAGCGCGATGACGCTGGAAGAATATGAGCTGTATTCCGCGAGGCAGGCGGCGCGCGTTCTGCTCGAGGCATACGCGGGCGGAAGCCGCAGCGAGCTGCTCTTCTGGAACGGAAAAAAAGCGGAGGTGATCGCGACCGGGGTTCGCGAGGTGGCGGCGGCCGACAGCCTGCGGAAGGACGACAAGCTGTTTGTGAGCCTGTGCACCGACCCGTCGCCGGTCGATGTGGACGCGCTCGCGCAGACGCTTGTGGGACAGGTCAAGGCGATGGAGCGCCTTGTCGACGGAGAGCGCCGTGTCGAGCTGACATGGCTGGGCGACGAGCCCGCGGCGGCGGAGGCGCAGGCGAGAGAGGCCGTGCAGCGCGCGGTTACCGGCTTTACCTCCTATGCGCTGGTCAGCGGCAAAAAACTGACCGAGACGGGCGTCGACGACGCGGCGATTGCGCGCGACCTGGGCACGGCCGATTTTGATGTGTTCGCCGCGCCCGACGGCGAAACGCTTTATCTTGTGACGGCGCAGGACGGAGCCTGTACGCTGCGCGCGATGGCGGCGCAGGCGGGCAGCGTGGTGCGGGAGCTTCAGCGTGGTGTCGGGGTCTGGGAGGCTCTTTCATGGGGCGCGCTGAGCGCGCAGTCGCCGGAGGGCGGCGCGGGCACGCTTTTTGTGGACGACAGCAAGCTGGACAGCGCCGTGCTTCTCTCGTCCGTTAGAGCCGCGCGGGACGAGGCAACCGTCTGGTATCTCAAAAATTATAACGGTGTGAGCGGCGAGCTCTATCGCTGGCAGAATGGCAAGAGCGTCCTCATCGCCTCCGGCGTGCATGAGTTCCGGCTCATCGGCGACGGGCGTCTCCTCTTTTTGCAGGACTTTATGAGCGGCATGGACGCGGGGGAGCTGTATTACGCGCGGGGCCGCAGAGACCCGGTCAAGCTCGACACCGGCGTGAACCGGATTTTGACGCCGCCGGATGAGCGGCATTACCTCGTGTTTTGGGAGGGTTGACAAAGCCGTTGTTTCGAGCGCCGTCGGCACATATCGCAAAAATAGAGGCATTGCGCAGGGCATGGCCTCATAAAAGAATCAAGGACAGGGCGGACCGCGATCGTCTGCCCTGTCCTTTTTATAAACCCATTGTAATACGTCTGGGCGATGGTGTCCGTGAGATCGATAAGGTGATTTTTATCTGGTCTCGATTTGAAGAGGAACGCACATCACGGCCTGTCCTCCCAGACTTTGTTATCAAGCGGCACGGTGCACCCCCACGAGGCCGCCGCCTTCTGGAAGATTTTTTATGCAAGGGTTTTGTGTATCAATCCGATCATCAAGCGCATAGGGAGCGAGAAAACCTCCGGGCCTGTGAATTTTTTGGCTTCCTCGCGAAAGAAGCCGTCTCCCTGCGCAAACAGCTCGCCCATTGCCTGATACGGTTTTGTGGCCTGCGCCTGCTTTTCTTCATCTAAAATTCGGATTCCGAAATTATCCCCTTTCACCAGACAGCCGCCATAACGGACGCCCAGATATTCCGGCAGCTTTTCAAGAAATGCCTCGCCGCAGCGAAGCTGGCACCCTTCCGAAAAGCCGCTTTGTAAAAGAAAGGAAAGCCTGGTATGCGTATCCTTTTGGGGGAGGGTCTCTAAAAATTCCAGAAGAAGCCCGGGCACACACTCCACGTAGAGCGGCAGCGCA
>CAZKRQ010000192.1:0-4449 GCA_964555125.1 uncultured Oscillospiraceae bacterium | reverse complement strand
TTATTTTAATGGCGTTCGCCTCGCCGCCGAAGCGACAACCGGCGAAATCGCCGGCGATACCGTTCACGCCGCGCGTTCACGGTATAAAGAAAAAATTTTTTGACGAGGTGGTCACTATGAAACTGGCCCAGGCGCTCGCGGAGCGGGCGGATCTGCAAAAGCGCATCGCGCAGCTGCGCGCGCGGCTGCTGCGCAACGCGAAGGTGCAGGAGGGGGAGCAGCCCGCGGAACAGCCCGGCGCGCTTTTTGAGGAGCTCGACGCGCTTGTCGCGCAGCTGGAGAGCCTGATTGCGCGCATCAACGCGACCAACGCCGCCACGCTTGACAACGGCGAAACGCTGACGGCTCTGCTCGCGCGCAGGGACTGCCTCGCGATCAAGGCCGGGGCGACGCGCGACTTTCTCGACGAGGCGAGCGCGCTTGTGACGCGCGGCACGGTCGGCGAGATCAGGATCCACAGCACGGTGCAGGTCGCGGCGCTGCAAAAGAAGGCCGACGCGCTCTCCAAGCAGCTGAGAGAGCTGGATATGCGCATCCAGTCGCTCAACTGGACGGTAGAGCTGACCGAAAGCCTGTAGGAAGCCGAAAAAGCCGGGCGGCCGGGCGCGGAGATTTTTCGCAGAAAAACCGGTCGCGCCTACAGGACCCTGCAACGCGGCATGGCCGGGACCCATCCGGCCGCGCGCCGCTTTCGATCGTGATGACGACAGGATTTTGACGGCGGTTCTGATAAGAAAACAAAGCGGCGGCGATCACAAAAATAGCACGGCGGCCGCGCGCAAAGCCTGCGCCCTGTCATACAGGCGCCGCGGCGCTTGCCCCTTGCGCGATGCGGCTTTTCGCGGCCCTGAGGGCGCTTTGTTTTCTGGTCCTGCCGCTGTTTCAGGCGGAGAATTTTTGGCGTAGCGGTGAAAACGGGCGAGCGCCATCTCTGCGGCTGAGAATGAGACCGCGACGCATAGTCGCGCCGGAGCGCGCGAACAAAAACAACGCAGGCTCAGCAGGCCGCACACGGGCACACGGCACAGCGCAACGTTACAACCGCGGCGCTGACGTTTTTCCGCGAGGGCGGGAACGGGGTTTAAAAATTCTCAAACGGCAAAGGACTCCACGGCGGAGCGGATAAGGGAGGACAGGTGCGAATGGTGACGGTGAACTGGTGGGGGCTCGGCCTGCTTGCGCTGGTGATGGTTCCCAACCTTCTGTTTGCGCTCAGAGGCGGCGCGGTCGGCGAGGACCGGGCGGGCCGCGCGCTGGTCGCGGCCGAGCAGATCGGGAGGTACGGCGTGATGCTGCTGCTCTGCGTCAATATCGGCCCGCTTGAGTTCGGCTTCGGCTCGGACGAGCTCTTCGCGGTCTGGCTGATCGGCGCGGCGGCGCTGCTGCTCGCGTATTGGGCCGTGTGGCTTCTATTCTTCCGAAAACAGACGCGCGGGCGGGCGCTCGCGCTCGCCGTTTTGCCCGGCGCGCTGTTTCTGTGGACGGGGCTGCTCGCGCGGCATTGGGCGCTGCTCGGCCTCGCGGCGCTGTTCGCCGCCGCGCATATCGCGCTCACCGCCGTCAATACCCGAAAGCATCGTTCTGGTTAAAACGCGGCACCGGCCTTATTAAAACGCGCCGGGACAGGAGGGAGAGCGCTTGGTTTATCTCAAAACGATCGCGCTGCGCGAGCTGCCGCGCCCCGGCTCCTATCTCGCGAAGCTGCCGGTGGTGCGGCATCTCGCGTCGGTCGAGCGGCTGGAGGTCGACTGCCCTGTGACCTTTTTTGTCGGCGAGAACGGGACCGGCAAATCCACCCTGCTCGAGGCGGTCGCGGTCGCGCTCGGCTTTAACCCCGAGGGAGGCACCCGCAATTTCAACTTCAGCACCCGCGCGACCCACTCCGAGCTCTGCGAGCTGATCCGGGTCGGGCGCGCCCGCACGCCGCGAGACGGCTTTTTTCTGCGCGCGGAGAGCTTTTACAACGTCGCGTCCAATATCGACGAAATGGATGAGTCGCCCTCGCTCGGCGGCCGTGTCATCGACAGCTATGGCGGCGTCTCGCTGCACGAAATGTCGCACGGCGAGAGCTTTTTTGCGCTTGTGCAAAACCGCTTCGGCGGCCAGGGGCTCTATCTGCTCGACGAGCCGGAGGCGGCGCTGTCCCCCATGCGGCAGATGGCGCTGCTCGCCGAGATACACCGCCTCGTTGAGGCGGATTCGCAGTTTCTCATCGCGACCCATTCCCCGATTTTGCTCGCCTATCCGGGCGCGCGAATTTATGAGCTGAGCGAGGAGGGCATCGCCGAGACGGCCTATGCGCAGACGGAACATGTGCAGATCACGCGGCGGTTTCTCGAAAACCCCGACCGAATGCTGCGCTATCTGTTCTCTTGAAAACGCGCAGGGCGTTTGCTATAATGACAAAAAGAAAAGAAGAACAGGAGTTGAGAGAATGCGCATGATTTCCTGCTGAGCGATCGGAAGACGCGGTTGAAGACAGGCGGCGGTGGCCTTGCCACGGCCCTGCTTTTGTCGCGTCCGGCGGGAAAGAAGCGCAATCCTCAACGAAGCCCGGGGCTGTCCCCTGTCTTTGCGCAGGGCGGCCCTGCCGCGCCGTGGGAGCCTTTCCCGCGGTGTTTTTGTTTGTTTTGATAAAGGAGGGAGCGACAAATGTCCCAAATCAATGTGCAACATCTGACCTTCGCCTATGAGGGCAGCTATGACAATATTTTTGAAGACGCCAGCTTTTGTTTAGACACCGATTGGAGGCTCGGCTTTGTCGGCCGGAACGGGCGGGGAAAAACGACCTTTCTCAACCTGCTGCGGGGTCTGTATCCTTACCGCGGGACCATCTCGGCCAGCGTCGCATTTACCTATTTCCCCTATGAGGTGGAGGACGGCGGCGAGGCTGCGTGGGAGGTCGCGCGCCGCACCGCGCCCGGCGCGCAGGAGTGGGAGCTGGAGCGGGAGCTGAACCTGCTCGGGGTGCCGCGGCAGGCGCTTGAGAGACCCTTTTGCACCCTCTCCAACGGGGAGAGAACCAAGACGCTGCTCGCGGCGCTGTTCCTGCGCGACAACGCCTATCTGCTCATCGACGAGCCGACCAATCACCTCGACCTCGAGGGGCGGCGCGCGGTCGGCGACTATCTGCGCCGAAAAAGCGGATTTCTGCTCGTCAGCCACGACCGCGCGTTTCTCGACCGCAGCGTCGACCACATTCTCTCGATCAACCGCGCGGGCATCGAGGTGCAGCAGGGCAATTTTTCCTCCTGGCAGCGAAACCGGGCAATGGAGGACGCGCGGGAGATGGCGGAGAACGAACGGCTGCAAAAGGATATTCGCCGTCTCGGAGAGGCGGCACGGCGCGCGGGGGACTGGTCGGACCGGGTGGAGAAGACAAAAACCGGCACAAGGGTCGCGGGCCTGCGGCCCGACCGCGGCCACATCGGCCACCAGGCCGCGAAGCTGATGAAGCGCGCGAAGGCGATCGAAAAGCGCCGCCTCGCCGCGGCAGAGGAAAAAGAGGGGCTGCTCAAAAATATCGAAAGGGCGGACCCGCTCAAGATCCATCCGCTCGATTATCACACGGACGAGCTGGTCAGCCTCGAAAGGGTCAGCGTCTGTTACGACGGGCGGGCCGTATGCGAGAACGTCAGCTTTTCGGTGCGGCGAGGGGAGCGGGTCGCGCTGGCCGGCCGCAACGGCAGCGGCAAATCGAGCCTGCTGCGGCTGATCTGCGGCGAAATGAAGCCGGGCGCGGGCACCGTCCGGGCCGGCAGCGGGCTGCGCATCTCCCATGTCGCGCAGGATGCCTCCGCCCTGACAGGATCGCTCGACGACTACGCGCGGTCTAGCCATATCGACGAAACGCTGTTCAAGACCATTCTGCGAAAGCTGGACTTTTCACGCGTGCAGTTTGAAAAAGACTTGCGGAATTACAGCGAGGGCCAGCGGAAAAAGGTGCTCATCGCGCGCAGCCTGTGCGAGCGGGCGCACCTGTACATCTGGGACGAGCCGCTCAATTACATCGACATTCTCTCGCGAATGCAGATTGAGACCCTGCTGAAGGAGTTTTGCCCGACCATGATCTTTGTCGAGCACGACGAGGCGTTCTGCGAGAGCGTCGCGACAAAAACCGTGCGGCTGTAGGGACATGAAAAGAGCGGGAGACCGGCACAGGCGCCGGCCTCCCGCTCTCGTTGTGTAAGGCCCTCCGTTTCCGTCTTGGCCGAAAATCAGAGAAACCCAGGTGAAGAAGATATAAAGAAAAAGTCTGTGAGACCCCTCCCGCCGCCCGTCTGTGACGGCAATCTCCCCGAGAAATCAAATATCAATCCGTAATAACGCCCGGCCTCGGGTTTCCAAAGGGCCTGCGGCCCTTAGCGGTGGTTCCATAAGAAAACGAAGCGGCAGCATCTGGCGCGAAAAGCGCAGCTGCGGCGTTCTCAAGCCTTGCATTCCACCAAG
>CAZKRQ010000191.1:0-4458 GCA_964555125.1 uncultured Oscillospiraceae bacterium | reverse complement strand
GCCGAGACGCCTCTCGAGGCTCTGCTTCTCGAGACCGATTGCCCCTATCTGGCCCCCGCGGGCTATCGCGGCCGCACCTGCACGTCGGATATGATCCGCTTCGCCGCCGAAAAAATCGCCGAGATCAAGGGCGGCGGCCTCACCGCGCAGACGGTGCTCGACGTCACCTGCGACAATGCGAGGCGGCTTTTCCGTTTACCTGTCTGACACCGTCAAAACCGAAGTAGCCGGCGCTGCCCTACACGGCGGCGCCGGCTGGTTTTTTTTGGCGAGCCCTGTGGCTCTCTTCTCTCTTCTTTTTCGTCACAAAGCTCTTTTCTGTTTATGGCCGCGGCTTGCGGGCCAGAGCTGCCCCCGGGCGGCCGGCGGCGCGCAGACGCTTCATTCGTGCGGGAAATTATATTCGTTTTCCAGCTCGTAGTAATACATCCCGATCAGGCAGGTGGAGATCTGCAAATACAGCCGCACCCGCTCGTCGTCGAGATCGAGCTTGAGCATCTCCTGAATGCGGTTGAGGCGCTGATAAAAGGTATTGCGGTGAATAAACAGCGCGTTGGCCGCCGTCACGGCGTTGCAGTTATTGCCCACATAGGTTTCCAGCGTGCGCAACAGCTCGGTGCCGTTTTTCTGATCGTACCGGTGCAGCTGCACCAGGCCCGGATGGCAGAGATGCCGCGGCGGGATCCTGCTCGATCCGTAATGCATGAAATAATAGAGCGCATAATCCTCAAAAATATAACACCAATGGGTCGGATTATACAGCCGGCCAAATTCATAGGCGTTATAAGCCTGCTGATAATAGATCGGCGACGTCTCAAAGCTCCAGTATTTAAAGCTGATGCCCGCCTTGAGCAGCCCGTCGCGCAGCAGGACGCTGATACGGTTCGGGATATTATAGACGGTGCAGTTGGATTTATCCAGATTGACGATGGCGACCGCCGCGTCCTTATAGGAAAAGGCGACGCAGGCCGCGAACTGATTCTCGATCTTGAGGCAAAAAGAGTCGATATTCTTGCTGGTCCGCTCTTCCTTCAGCTCCTGCATCACTATGCAGCAATAGCTGTCGGAGGGGCTCCACCCCACGGAATTGAGCTGGTTTTCGAGATCGTTGGCGCTGAATTTTGTCCCGTCGAGAACCGAGACGATAAAGGGCACAAAGCCCCCGGAAAGCGGCCGCTTTTGCAGATTCGATTCAAACGTGACCAGAATATACTCCTTGAGATAGCCGATCAAGCCCCGCAGGCTCTTGTCGAGCTTCTTGCCGGTCTCAAACACCGCGATCATATAGTTGTTCTTCCCGGTCAGGGTGCAGATCATGTTGTAGGGCAGCCGGTCGTCGCAGAGCAGCACCGCGTCGTTGATAAACTCCTCCCCCGTCTCAAAAAGTACCAGATTCAGCTGGGTGATGAAATCCGTGGGCAAAATGCGCAGCCCGCTGAACGCGTCGGTCTCCCATTCCAGCAGTTCGTCCGCGTCCGGCGAGACATATTGCAGCCGCAGCGCGCTGTCAAACACGATAAACGGCGCGCCGATAAAATCCGCGATAAAGTTGCAGACCATGTCGGCGCTCGAGCCGTGCAGCAAAAGCTGCTTGAGGCGCTCGTCAAAGGCGTTGTAGGTTTTGAAGACCTCCAGCACGGCGTTGAGCACGGCGGAAAGCCGCGTCTCTTCGACGACAAAGTAATCCACATTTGCCTTTGCAAAGTAATCCTGCGGCGCGGCGCCCGCGACGATCAGGAACACATGCTGCGCCGCCTTCCACCGCACAGGGAGCCGCCGCGCCTCCACGACATACACCGTGTCCTCCGCAAACGGCGCCGCAAACAGCGCCGCGCCGCTGAGGCAGAGGCTGTGGATTTGCTTGGACTCGGACGAGACCAGCAGCCCGCACCGCTCCGCCAGCGCGTCGCGCAAAATCCCCATACTCAACAGCATCCCGTCGCACCCCCTTTCGCTTGGGTAAATGGCCGAATCGCCAGCCGTGTCAGCAGCACGGCCGGCGACCCGGTTGTTTTTTCTCTGCGGGCAGCGGCTTAGCCCAGCCGGGCGCGCGCCGCCGCGTATTTTTTCGAGCTGTAGTTGAAAATTTCGGTCGTGACCGCCGTGTAGACCATGGGGGTCAGCGCCTTGAACGCGAGGATCAGCCCTCCGCCCTCGCCGAGGTCGTCGATGACCTGACGGACATAGCCGCGCACCTGTTCCTCGGTGATGCTCGGGTCCTGCAGGACATACGGGTCGAGGGTGTGCTGGATCGCGATCCTGTCGCCGTATTTCGCCTTGACCGCCTTGAGATCGTTCATCGGCTGCGCTTCCCAGAAGTTGAAGCCGAGCTCGACCATATAGGGCACAAGGCTCTCGGTCTTGCCGCAGCTGTGGCAGTCCCAATAGAGGCCGTGGCTGTGCACGCAGTCGGCGACCCGCTTCATGGGCGGCAAAATCAGCTCCTCAAACACCTTTGGCGAAATGAAGGTGCTGATCTGGGTACCCCAGTCGTCCGAATTGATGAGCAGGTCAAACGGCGGCCACTCCTTGACAAGCTTGTTGATGAGCGCGATCTTGTAATCGGCCATCGCGTTGAAGAAATCCTTCGCGTCCTCCGGCTCCTCGAGCAGCCAGCTCAGCCCCTCCTCGGCCGTGCACAGCGACAGCAGGCGCTCAAACAGGCCGTCCTGCATGACATAGCCGGTGATCTTGTTGGGGTCGATCTTCTCCCGCGCCTCTTTCGCGCCCGGGGTGAAATCCATGCTGTCGAGGTCGGGGAACCTGAGCTTTTCGCGCCACTGCGAGGGTTCCTCCATAATGAACGTGTTCGGCGTGACCATCTGGCCGCCGACCTGGTCGACATAAGTCCAGCTCACGCCGAACCAGTCGATGCCGTCGGTCCCAAACGCGGGGCGGTCGTTGTCGTGCGGGCAAAAGGTCATGCCGTTGTCGATGTCCTTCATCGGCACCCAGTAGGGCAGCTTGTGCTCCATGCAGAGCTTATAGTTCTCCTTCTGCGAAACCGGATAATCGAATTTAGGCAGCGGGCAGGGCGGCGGCGTCATTCTGGATTCAATAATCAGATCCTTTTTATTACTCATGCAAAGCGCTCCTTTTCACGCGTCACGCCACGGGGTGGGCCTTCGCGTATTCACGCCCATACGAGGCGAGCTCGTCGAGATATATGTCGTTGTTCCATTTTCGGAAGCAGCAGCCGTTCGCGATGGACGGGAAGAACGGCGCGCCCGGGCAATAGGTGTCGAAGGCGCGGCGCACCTCGGCGCGGATCTCCTCCTCCGTGATTCCCTCAATGTCGATCTTCGGCCCGTCGATGCCGCCGACCATCGGCAGCTTGCCCTCGGTGATGCGCTGGATCTCGACGATATCGTTCTGCGGGATCGCGCCCTGCCAGATGTCGATGCCGATCTCGACCATATCCTGCACGAGCGGCTGACAGACGCAGTCGGCGTGGTGCATGAACATAATGCCGTTATCGTGCGCGGTCTTGACGATCTCGGCGTGCAGCGGCTTGATGAGCTTGCGCCACAGGTCGGGCGGCAAAAACACGTTTTGCTTGGAGCCCCAGTCGTCGTGGAAAAAGACGATGTCGGGCTTGATGTATTTGGCGACCAGCTTGAACCACTCGATCTTATAGTCCGCGATGACCCGCAGCAGCTCCGCCATCTCGTCGGGATACTCCATATAGTTGATGAACGCGTTCTGCATCCCCATGAGGTGATGGGTGCGCTCAAACAGGCCGCCCGAGCTCCAGACCGCGCAGAACTTCTCGTGCCGGTCGATCTTTTTCTCCTGCTCGATCGCGTCGCTCCAGTCCAGATCCTTGAGTGTCGGCACGACGAGCTCGTTCTTCCAGTTTTCGATGTCCTTGATGACCGCGTTGCGGTCGTTGACGACCGGGTGCGGGCCGGGCGCCTCCGGCTTAAAGCAGAAGACGGTGCCCCACGCGTCCTTGTGCTCCAGGCCGTCCTGCGGGCAGCGGTCCCGCAGCCAGACCGGATCGAACACAAAGCCGAGCGAGGCCATAAAATCGCCGTAATAATCCGGCTGCTCGCGGCGCAGCACCGCCATCATATTTTCTCTGGGTGTCATCATTGGTTTCTCTCCTTTGTTGTTCCGGCCAACCTGCTCCGGAAGGTTTCCACGCTTGCGGCAAAGGAAAACAAAGGACCTGCTTCATTTATAGCATCGCAAAAAAGCAAAGTCAATCGACCCGTGTACACCTTTTGCGCGAAATTTTTCCTTTTGCGCAAAAAAATCCGGCCGCATTTTATTGTATTAAGGCGTGGATTTTGAATTTTCGCCCCAAAATATGTGCAGCCTGCACATTTTCATTCAAAAAATCGTTGCGTTGTGAATATTTCATAAATTCATCGCAGGGGTGTATATTTAATTTAGGCAAAACAGCTTGCGGCATTGCCAAACAAGGCCCAAATAGAAACAAAACACGAGGAGTAT
>CAZKRQ010000190.1:2528-4474 GCA_964555125.1 uncultured Oscillospiraceae bacterium | reverse complement strand
GAACGTCTTCAACGGTGACAACCCGAGATCAGTTAGCTTTGCTCTTGGTTGCACGAATCTGGAGAATGTCTCTCTCGAGAATTGCTTCAATGGCGAATGCAGATACGAAGACAATTCAGGATTAGGCGACTACGGATACAACTACGCTAGCCTCTTCGCAAGTGCATTCCAGAATAAGGATATCCATTCAAGAATATCCTTTACCAATTGCTTCAACGGCAAGAACACTATTGCTCGCTATATTTTGAATGGCTGCTACACGCTTCGTGAGCTGAACATGACCAACTGTGGCAACGCAGCTAACGCAAAACTTGATCGCTTTAGTCTTGACTGTGTGCGCCTCACCGACGTTCGTCTTCAAAATGTGGGCAATGGTGCAAATGCAGAACTGTATGAGTTCTTCTATTCGGCTCAGTATGGATGGGGCTACAACAATGCCACCTTGGATCCGTGGCTGTTCTCAGAGACGTATAAATCCACCTATCACTTGACTGACGTTGGGAAGAACAACTCCAACTTACGTGATTTCATGCGGTACAGCTTCATGAATTCATACATTTCCGAAGACTCCAGCTTCACATGGGACTACACCAACAACGTAGCTCCCGCAGGACGTGGCACCACCCAAAGCCTCGGTGCGGCATTCAGTAGTGGTGCCTATTACGAGGCAGGTGGCGTTATTTGGGGCGATGATGGCAGAGATCTGAGTTCTGATTGGAATTTCACTTCGGGCAACTATGTGGATGGATATACAGCAAGTTACATGCCTCGTTACGACCTACGCGGCATACCTTCGCTGATCGAAGGCGGCACGCAGCCTGCTGATGGTCAGATGTGGCGCATGTTCCAGGCCATGTATGGCTTCGAAAACATCAAATCACTTGCTTATGGGGCAGAAGCACCAGAAGGCAAGTATCTGCTCTTAGACCCCAATTGGACCACGCTGGATAACCGCCTGATGGATTGCATGTTCGTTCGCTGCCAAGGGGTAAAGACCATTGAACTGACGGATCTCTTCAAGTCAGATGACATTGTTTTCCAGCATTCTTTCGACGGTTGCGTCTCGCTTGAAACCTTCGACTACACGTCCACACAGGACTACGCAAAGCGTCTGACTCTGACCAATCTGTTCTGGTATGACACCAAGATCAAACGCGTGTCTTTCCACGGACCAGGCACGATCTCGCCTTCGTACATACAGGGGCTCTTCAATCAGTCTGCTCAACTGGAGCTGCTCGACCTCACAGGCATGAGCACCGAAAGCATGCTGCATCCAGCCTATGACCCGGACGTGGATAGCACCACTATGGCCAATGCAAGCATGAACGGGCTCTTCACAGGTTGCACGAAGATGATCACTGATCCCGACTCTGTCGACACGCCGCGCAGCAAGGTGATCATCGGTCCCAAGTTCACGCAACTTCTGAATGGCTTCATTCAATATAAGACAGGGGCCAGTTCTATCGTTTACACCTTGCAGGCAGACATAGAGGTTACGGGCGGTCCCACCACGGTGGATACCCTCCTCGAATGCCCGGCTGACTACCACGGTCTCGTGAACTTCGTCGGCGATGGTGCGGCGCATGTGGGCATCTGGCTTGAGCGCAACTACCTGAACTACTCCGTCAACGGCTCCAAGCGCTTGGATTCTGACTACGGCACGCTCCTTGCGCAGGGCTTCGTGGGACATTCCGGTGCCTATGATGTGGCAGGACATGCCGGCACCTCTACCTTAGGCGATGTCATGTGGGCGATACGTACAGGCGCGGACGGCAAGAACACGCTGCTTGTGTTCCCCACCAACAGCTCTTCGGCCTTCGGCGTCATGCGCGCGTTCTCCGCGAGCAACGAATCTCTCGTGGCGCCTTGGGGTCGCTACACCGAATACGCTGACGACTTCGAGCGCGTGGCGTTTCTGGGAGAGGTGTTCGCGGTCGGGTCGCTCC
>CAZKRQ010000190.1:727-2518 GCA_964555125.1 uncultured Oscillospiraceae bacterium | reverse complement strand
GGGCATGTTCGACGGGTGCGACAAGCTCTCAGGGCTTGACCTGCGCCAGCTCAACATCACATCCGCCACCACCGATGCCTCCTACATGCTTCGCAACTGCACTTCCCTTCCGCGCGTCACCAATGAGGTGCGCTCGACGCTGCCCGTCTCTCCCGACAACCTCCCCTCGGGTGGTGCGAACCTGGGAGATCTGCAACCGGCAGATGCGCGCTACATGCTCTTCGGCTGCACGGGCCTGGCTGACCAGGCAGACGGGCGCCACGCCGTTGATTTGGAAGGCTTTGCGACAGGTGCTACCGCCAATCTCTCATACATGCTGGGTGGCGCTGGGGCTGAGGATTCCTCCTTTGTGCTGACCAACGTGGCCTCAAGCGCCCCCGGCGCCAACCTCTCGCGCATGTTCGAGGGTGCGCATATGAGATCCGTCATCGCTCAGATGCTCGGACGAGGTGCGAACGCAAACGCAAGCGAGATGTTCTCCGGATGCACATCCCTTGAAAGCGCTGACATCGCGCGCTCTCTGGACGGGGATTCGGCCAATGCGAGCTCGCTGTTCTCCGGATGCGCGAACCTCACCGATGTCACCATGAACCGGGTGGCATCAGGCAAAAACGCCAACCTCACGGCCATGTTCTCAGGGTGCTCGGTCTTCGGGGATGTCAGTGGCGCGGCTGTCGCCGCGCATTCAGACGTGCCGGCAGTTGCCGGCACCCACGAAGGGTCCGAAGCAGATTCCGTAGGTGCCGGCTTGCCGGCACAAGAAGCCGCAACCCAGGAAGAGAAACAGGATGTCATTCTGAGCGAAGGCCAAAGGCCGGAGTCGAAGAATCTTTTTGTCGATCGTGCAGGGGAAGTCACGGTCACCTATGACCTGACGGATGTCGGCACCGGGCAAGGCGCACGCCTCACGAACCTCCTCTCAGGTGCGTTCGCCGCGCCTTTGGCAGAGGACTCCTCATTCCGCATGATGCGCGGGACATCCACCCCTGTTGCGAACGCGGGAGATATGGTGGGCACCTTCGATGCGGGCGAAAGCGCGCTTTCCTACATGCCCTCATATGACCTCTCGGGTCTGTCAGCTGCACCTTCGGGCGCGCCTTCGATGGAGCACATGTTCCGAAACCTCGCGTCTGTGAAGTGGGTGACCTCTGCAGCATTCGCAGATAGAGGGTCTGTGCCCGGCATGCCGGTCTCTGATACCCCCTCCCAAGAAGAGGCACCTGTCTCTATCGAGGCAGGGTGCGGCCTTGTGCTTCCCACCGGGTGGGATGTGACCTCGGTCACGAACTTCAACGGCATATTCTCAGGATGCGTCTCGCTTGAGACAGCGTATCTGCGCGGGCTCAACCAAGGAAGCCGCCCCACGATGGATTCGCTCTTCGAGGGATGCACATCTCTTATATATGTGGGGCTTGCAGCTCCGGTTGATTCGAACGGCTCTCCCGACTATGGCCTCGTCTCTTCCGTCCTCTCCGCACGTCGGATGTTCGCGGGATGCGAAAGCCTTGAGAAGGTGAATCTGCGCGGGATCGGCACGGACTACCTTGTCATGGGAGACGATGTGACCTCCGGGTCAGGCGGCATGGAGGATATGTTCGCAGGGTGTGCGAAGCTCGTGTCCGCCAATGGTGACGCGGTAGAAGGCGCGACCGCGCGCATCGCGATCGGCACGCCCTTCAAGAAGATCTCCAACGGCTTCTTCGCCCAGAACCGCATCGAGGTTGAGGGCGAGGATGAGGTGATCGTTCCCACCTACATCCTGGCCGCGAACGTCTATGTCTTCGGAGGGCC
>CAZKRQ010000190.1:0-717 GCA_964555125.1 uncultured Oscillospiraceae bacterium | reverse complement strand
CCGACGCCAAGAACCTCATGATGTGCCCCGGGGCACCCACCACGCCCGATGGCGCGGCTGACGAGCGCTCGTACAAGCAGACGGTCTATCTCATGGATTCCGACGCTTTGAAGGTGAGGACCGCGGTCTGGATCCACGACCGCTACTTCGGGACCGCGAACGCCTCTGGCTTCTCTGAGGAGATCAGAGAAGCGGGCTTCATCGGCCTTGGCACGCCGGAAGCTCCCATCACCTGGGAGGGCACCGTCTGGAACGGGCAGTCAGTGGAATACGTTCTCACCGGCACGACCGAGCAGATGGCATCTGGCACGGGTACCTTGCGGATACGCCCCGGTGAGGGGACGACGCGCGCCATCATGCAGGCCTTCGACTCATCGGGGGCTGCTGCTCCTTGGATCGGCGGCACGAACATCAATGGCATGTTCGACAAGATCGTGGTGGAGGACCGCATAGACGATGTGACGGGCGCCGTTGTGAGCGTTGAGGCGTATGGCAACCTGACCTCCATGTTCTACGCCTGTGAGAACGTGCGCTACATCGACCTCACGCATTTGAAGGTCACCGATCGCACGCGCGATGTGTCAGATATGTTCCAAGCGTGCGTGACCGTGCCTTCCGTGACGGCAGCTGCCGCGACCACAGGCGAGCTCGCTGATGATGATGTGGATCACATGGGTCTCTTGTTGCCGCGGGGTATGGACACGTCAGGCGTGGTTA
>CAZKRQ010000189.1:0-4571 GCA_964555125.1 uncultured Oscillospiraceae bacterium | reverse complement strand
CGTTGCCGAGCACCATGTCGAGCTTCGCCATGATGAGCTGGCCGGGCTCCACCCTGTCGAGGCCCGCGTGGGCCGCGAGGATCTTTTGCGACATTGTCATTCCCATGATTCAATTCTCCTTTGCTGTCACGATTCTGCCGAAGCCGCAGCGGTTGATGGCAGAAAAAAGTCCCATGATCGAGGCGGCGATGATGTCCTCGTGAACGCCGGCGCCCCATTTCCGGGTCCCGTCCGGCTTTTCAAGACAGACATACGAAATCGCCTGCGAGGTCGAGCCTGAGCTCAGCGCGTGCTCTTTGTAGGTTACGAGATGATAGTCGTAGCCGAGATTGTTGCGGATGGCGTTGGAGACGGCGTCGAGACGGCCGTTGCCGTAGGCGGTGAGGTCCTTTTCAAAACCGCCGCTCTCGATCGTCAGCACCACCTTAAACTGTTCATCCTTGCGCACGAAGTGATAGTCGAGCATCCTGATATTGCAGGACTTGTTGACAAACTGATCCTCAAAGACGCCGCGCACCTCGTCGGGCGTGAGCTCCTTATGCGCGTGGTCGGAGACGGCCTTGACCGCGTAGCCGACCTCCTCGCGCATGGCGGGCGGCAGATCGTAGCCGAACTGCTCGAGGATATAGCCGACGCCGCCCTTGCCGCTCTGCGAGTTAATGCGGATGACGTCGGTCTCATAGACCCGGCCGACGTCGCGCGGGTCGATGGGCAGATAGGGCACCGTCCAGTAGTCCTCCTGCTGTTCGGCGCGCCAGTGCATCCCCTTGGCGATGGCGTCCTGGTGGGAGCCCGAGAAGGCCGCGAAGACGAGCTTGCCCGCATAGGGGGTGCGCTCATAGACATGCATACGGGTAACCCGCTCGTAGACCTCGCAGATGGACGGCATATCCGAGAAGTCGAGCCCGGGATCGACGCCGTGGGTATACATATTCATCGCGAGGGTCACAATGTCGACGTTGCCGGTGCGCTCGCCGTTGCCGAACAGGGTGCCCTCGACGCGGTCGGCCCCCGCGAGCAGGCCCAGCTCGGTGTCCGCGACGCCGCAGCCGCGGTCGTTGTGGGGGTGCAGCGAGACAACCACGCTGTCGCGCCGGTTCATGTGGCGGCACATATATTCGATCTGGCTCGCGTAGACGTGGGGCAGGCTCATCTCGACGGTGACGGGCAGATTGATGATGCATTTGCGGTCGGGCGTCGGCTGCCAGACGTCGATGACGGCGTTGCAGACCTCGAGGGCGTATTCGGGCTCGGTGCCCGTGAAGCTCTCGGGCGAATACTCAAAGAGGAAATTGCCCTCGGTTTCGTCCGCCAGCTTTTTGAGCAGCGCCGCGCCGTCAACCGCGATCTGCTTGATCTCCTCTTTGCTCTTTTTAAAGACCTGCTGGCGCTGGGCGAAGGAGGTCGAGTTATAGACGTGGACGATCGCCCTTTTGCAGCCCTTGAGCGCGTCGAAGGTCTTGCGGATAATGTGCTCGCGCGCCTGGGTCAGGACCTGCACGGTCACGTCGTCCGGGATGAGCCGGTCGTCGATGAGCTTGCGGAGAAAATCATACTCCGTCTCGCTCGCGGCGGGGAAGCCGACCTCGATCTCCTTAAAGCCGAGCTTGCACAGCAGCAGGAAGAACTCGACCTTCTCCTCCAGACTCATGGGCACGATCAGCGACTGGTTGCCGTCGCGCAGATCGACCGAGCACCAGATGGGCGCGCGCTCGATATACTCCTTTTTTGTCCATTCCATGCTCGGCTCGGGCGGCATGAAATAGCCGCGCTTGTAGTGAATGTGGTTTTGCATTGTGGATTTTGTTCCTTTCTGTGTTTTTGGGCGTTTGCAGGAAGGAAGGGGCACAAAAAAGCCCCTCGTCTCCCGCGCTCGCGAGAGACGAAAGGCGGCTGCGCTTCCGTGGTACCACTCTCATTGCCGCGTTTCGCAACGCGGCCACTCTGCTGCATCAGCGGCATTCGCCGCGAATACATTCCCGTGATAACGGCGGGAGGCCCGGTCGCACCTACTGGCCCGGTGGGCGTTCAGCTGACTGCTCGGGGGCGAGTGACCCGACCCGGCGCGATTGCCTTTCACCAAACGGCAACTCTCTGCACAGCGCTAAAACCAGGTGTTTTCCCCGTCAAAGCATTTCAAAAATTACAGTCATATGATAGCATACGCAGAGAAATTTGTCAATAACGATAAATTTTCAATCTTTATTTTACTTTTTGTCAAAAAAAGATTACAATAGAATAGAATACATGGCGGATTGCACAGCCCGCCATAAAACGCGCGGTCCAAAGAAAAAAGAAGCCGCGCTGTTATAAAAAGGAAGGTTGATTATGAGTCACGAAAAAATGGTGGAGGCGGTCTCTCGCGCGCAGGCAGGGGAAGTCGGCGCATTTGCGGAGCTGTTTATGACCTACAAGAACGCCTCCTACTACGTCGCGAAGAAAATGTTCGGCGACGAGAACAAGGCGCTCAATATTGTGTATGAAACGGCGATTTCCGTTTTCAAGCAGCTCAAGACCCTCAGCCCGCCCTCGGCGTTTCGCCTTTGGGTGAGCATGTTGCTGGGCAATATCTGCAAGCGCCGGCTGCCCGAGGCGCAGCGGGCCCTGTTCGCGCCCAATGAGACCGACGGCGCTCTGCTTGGCGCGCTTGAGGACGGCGAGAGCGCGTCGGTTTCCAAGGCGGCGTTTGACAACGACGACACGCGCAACCTGATCTGCGCCATCGCGGACGGCCTGCCCGCCGACCAGAAGCTGTGCGCCCAGATGTATTTTCTGCTCGGGCTCAAGCCGGAGTATATCGCGCAGGCGCTCGGCATTACGCCGGTCGCGGTGCGCAACCGCCTGTTCGGCGCGATCAACAAGATCAAAGAGGGCATGTACGGCTTTGAGAAAAACGGCGAGCGGATGTACGCGGTGCCGCAATGGCTGATCGCCTCCTCGTTTTCCGCGCAGGCGCAGAGTGCGGTTCTGAGCGAGGGAATGACCGAGCAGGTGTTCGCGATGGCCGCGAAATATGTGTTTGGCACGCCGGTTTCGGCGCGCGAGGCGGTCGCGGCCAGAGAGCCCGCGCAGCCGCAGGGGCCGCTGCATACGGTGCAGATCACGCCCGTGCAGCCCGCCGAGCCGCAGAAGGAGGAGCCGGCTTCGCAGCCGCCCGCGCACGGCGACGCGCCGGTTGCGCAGACGGTCCGTTACGGCGAGGAGGACAGGGCGGAAGAGGTCAACCGCTTTGATTATGACAACGTCAAGTCGGACAAATATGTGGACGACGACGAGGACGACGAAAAGCCGAAAAAGAAGAAGGGGAAGGGTGGCCTGATCGCGCTGATCGTGATCTTGGCGCTTTTGGTGCTCGCGGCTGCGGCGGTCTTCTTCCTGCCGAAGCTGACCGACGGCAAAATCGACCCGCTGAATATGGTGATGGGGATGTTTACCGATCCCGCTGAAGAGCTGAGCAAGGGGCAGAATTCCCTCGCCGAGGGCGACTTTGCGGCCGCGGCGGAGTCCTTCCAGAAGGTGATCGAAAAGGAAACGGAGAACCCGGCGGCGTATCGGGGCCTGATTTCGGCCTATGGCGGGCTTGGCGACACCGAGAAGCAGATCACCGCGTTTGAGAAATATTTCGAGCTCGCGGGCCGCACGAGCGACATTTCGCTGTATCAGAGCTATATTGCCGTCGCGGGCGACCGGCCGATCGTGTGGTCGGATTCGACCCTCGAACAGCTGGTCCGCGATTATCTGAAGCTGTCCTCGGGCGACATTACGCCCAACGATTTGACGTCGGTCACATCGCTTGTCTTCAGCGACATCAGCGGCGTCTCCTGCGTTGATCTGTTGAATTTCAGAAACCTTTCGCAGATCAGCCTGAAAAACGCGAGCTTTACGGATATGGACGCGATCTTCCCGCTGTTGAGCGGCCTGACTGCGCTGGATATTGAGAGCGCGTCGCTCGGCGAGATTCCTGAGGTGGTCGCGAACATTCCGGGCCTCACCCATCTGAGCATCACCAACAGCGGCATCAGCAATCTTGCGCCGCTTTCCGCGCTGTCGGGCCTGACCTATCTCGACCTGTCGGGGAATCAGATCAGCGACGTTTCGGCGCTGGCGCTGTTGAGCAACGTGAGCGACCTCTCGCTCAACAACAACCAGATCGTGGATGTGACCCCGCTGACCGGCATGGCGGGGCTGCGTAACCTCTCGATTTACGGCAACGAGGACATAGAGGAGATTGAGCTGCTCGAGGATATGGAGCAGCTGGAAAACCTCGTCACCGAGGCGCCGGAGGAGGAACCGGCCGAATAATCCCCAGAAGCAAAGGCGGCAAGCGCGCACGCGTTCGCCGCCTTTTTGCGTACGGGAAGTGAGTTGGAAACCCGACGTCGGGTTTCACAAGTGGGCGAGGGTAAGAGCGAAGACAAAGCCCGGAGGCATACGCCTCCGGGCTTAAAAATTGCGTGGGAAAACAGCGGGAGCGATGAGGAAAAGCCAAAAGCCTCAACGCTTTGGCTTTTGCGTGAGAAAAAACGAGGAGCGGGGAGAGGAGCCCCAAAAGGAGGCTCAAAGCGCTATCT
>CAZKRQ010000188.1:0-4629 GCA_964555125.1 uncultured Oscillospiraceae bacterium | reverse complement strand
CATCCGGCGCACAGCTTTTTGACCTCTCGCTCCATTCTCTGCTTCAGGATCTGTTTATCACGGAATTCGCCACGACAGATTCACACGGCATTATGACGGGGAGCTGTGAAATGCCCTATTCCAACCGGCCGCAGGATGCCATACAAAACAATGAGGACGGCAACCGAATCGTCGTCCCGCCCTCTTATGTTACGCAATTTGTGATCGGTCAAACCATTGGGATCGGGCTCAAACGCGGCAAAAACCAGATATGCGCCGCCCGAACCGTCGTCGACCTACGGCCGGAATGCGGGGAAATATATATAGACGGTGCTCCCCTCCCGATTCGTGCGGGGCAGTTCATCTATACCCAAGGCTGGAAATGCGGATGCACAGACTGTGTTATTGCTCCTTCCGGTTCCCCCATTTCCAACAGCGCGCAAAAATACTGCTGCCGCTATCGAGGAATCGAAAACTTATGGGGAAACCTCTATCAGTGGATCGACGGGTGCCGGATCGACGGGCATGAAATCTTCGTCAGCACCGATCCCAAGCAGTACGGCAATGAAACAGACTCCTCTGAGAAAAAGCTTTCTTACCTTTTGGCAAAAGAAAATGGATACCCCACTCTTATGGGATTTGACGATGCGGCGCCGTGGGCGCGGCTTCCCGTTTCTGTCTGTGCAGAGAAGATGCCCGGCATGGATTTCTTTTATCAAAGCTCACAGGCGGCTACTCTTCGCGTTGGAGGTCACTGGGGCACCCCGCATGCAAGCGGTCTGCTCTCTTTTGCTCCATGCTCCCCCCTCGACTATTGCGGAACTGCGATCACAGGGCGTCTGGCCTGGCGCGGTTGACACAGAGGCAGAAACACTTTATCTCGGCGGCAATTTGCTCTCGGATAAATCAAAACGGGTTTGGAGTATCCTCCAAACCCGTTTTCTTACTATCTCCAACCCATGACAGCTCGCTTCCGCCTCCTGCGCGGCCGCGAATCAAATCTCAATGGAATCATTTCTTTTAATACTCCACGCCTTTTCTCGCCGCAATCCCCTTTTCATACGGGTGTCGCCAGCAGTGCATTTCCGTGCAGTAGTCGGCTGCTTCCATCATCCAGTCCGCCGGCTTGCGGCCGGTGAGGATCAGCTCCTGCTCCTGCGGCTTTTCGCAGACGGCTTTTTTCAAAAGCGCCTCGTCCACCAGGTTCCGCTCCAGCGCGGCGCAGGCCTCGTCCAGGATCAGCAAATCCGCCGGTTGCCGCAAAGCAGCGCGCAGGTTCGCCTCCTGTATCCTCCGCGTCTCCTCCCTCTCCTCCCGTGTCATTTGGGAGACGAATTGATGTCCGGCCTTTCCCCGATAAATCCGGGCGCCCAGTTGGGTCAGGAGCGCAATTTCCCCGCTCTCCCGCCCTTTGAGAAACTGGACGACGACCACACTTTTTCCCGCGGCCAGGGCCCGCAGCGCCACCCCCATAGCGGCCGTGGTTTTTCCCTTTCCTCCGCCCCAATACAGGTGAACGAGTCCCTTTTCCGTAGGATCACTTCCTTTCCATCAGCGCATAGATGGCCTTCATGTCCAGCGCCCGGCGAAGGCCGTCCGCCAGCAGATCGAATTGCCGCTCCTGATATTCCGCGTGAGAAACCGGCGCGGCCTGCTCGCAGGAGATACCCCTGCGCCGGCACAGATATTCCGCCAGCTTCCGGGTGAGGCTGCCGGTATCAAACAGGCCGTGGAGATAGGTGCCGAACAGATTGCCCGCGACGCACCCGTCCGGCTGCCCGTTTTCCAGAAGGCAGAAGGGCTCTCCCCGAACCGTGGTTTTCCCGGTGTGGATCTCATAGCCGTCCAGCTCCGCTCCCGCAAGCTCGGGAGCCGTCACCGTCGCCCGCATCCGGGTCCGCGTCTTTTTGTCGCTGAACACGGTGTCAACGGGCAGCAGCCCCATGCCGTGCATCTCCCCTCCGCCCTCGGTCCCGCAGGGGTCGGACAGGGTCTCGCCCATCATTTGATAGCCGCCGCAGATTCCCATCACAGGCGTGCCGGTATGGGCCAGCTTGCACACCGCCGCCTCGAGCCCGCTCTGCCGCAGCCACAAAAGGTCACAGAGGGTGCTTTTCGTCCCGGGAAGGATGACCAGATCGGGGGTTCCCAGCTCCCGGGCGCCGCCCACATATCGCACCCCCATGGCGGGGTGCTCGTCCAGCAGGGAAAAATCGGTAAAGTTGGAGATTCTCGGCAGCCGAATAACGGCGATGTCCAGCGTCTTTTTTTCTCCGCGATTTTCCAAACAGGGCGCCAACGAGTCCTCGTCGTCCACATTGACGGGGAGATAGGGCACCACGCCCAGCACGGGAATCCCCGTCTTTTCCTCCAGCATGGCGAGACCCGGCCGCAGAATGGCCGCATCCCCCCGAAACTTATTGACAAGCAGGCCGCCGATGCGGGCCCGCTCCCGCTCCTCCAGCAGGGCGACCGTGCCGTAAAGCTGCGCGAACACGCCGCCCCGGTCGATGTCCCCCGCCAGCAGCACGGGGGCGTCCACCAGCTCCGCCATACCCATATTGACAATATCGCCGCCGCGCAGGTTGATCTCGGCGGGGCTGCCCGCCCCCTCGATCACGATCACGTCGTTTTCCGCGGCAAGGCTGTGATACGCCTTCAGAATCTCCGGGATCAGCTGCCGCTTCATATCAAAATACGCGGCGGCGCTCATCTGCCCCCGGATCTCGCCGTTGACGATGACCTGGCTGCCGGTGTCGCTGGAGGGCTTGAGCAGAATGGGATTCATGCGCACATCCGGCTCTTTCCCGGCCGCCTGCGCCTGCACCACCTGCGCCCGGCCCATCTCCAGACCGTCCCGGGTGACATAGCTGTTGAGCGCCATATTCTGGCTTTTAAAAGGGGCCGTTTTCAGCCCGTCCTGGGCAAAAATGCGGCACAGCCCGGCGCATAAGAGGCTTTTCCCCGCGCCGGACATGGTGCCCTGCACCATAATACACTTTGCCTGTTTCATCGCAATTTCCCTTCTCCGCTTTTTAGAGCAGCCGTCCTTTTCGGAGCGCCGCCCGGCCGTCTCCCCGCTTCCCTTCAGGGGAGCACCTCACGCAGCGCCTGTATCAGGCGAATGTTTTCCTCATGGGTCCGCACGGCGGCGCGATACCAGCTTTCGTCCAGCCCGTGATAATTGGCGCAGCTGCGCAGCAGGATCCCCCGCTGCCGCAAGGGCCGTATCAGCGGAACCGTACAGCGAAAAAACAGATAATTGGCCTCCCCGGGCACGACCCGCAGGCCCAGCCCGGCCAGCTGCCCCGCCATCCAGGGGCGCTCCCGCAGCACCATACGGCGCACGCTTTCCACATACTGCGTCTCTTCCAGAGCGGCTTCTCCGGCCGCCTGCGCCAGAGACGAGACCGCCCAGGGCTGTCCTGCCTCCCGCATCGCTTCCACCAGCTCGCGGTTGGCGCACAGGGCATATCCCAGCCGCACGCCCGCCATCGCATACAGCTTGGTGAAGGCCTTCAGGATCACCAGATTGGGGAATTCGCAAAGCGCGTCCTTCAGGGTGTGGCTTTTCGGCTCTTCCAGAAAATCGACGAAGCACTCGTCCAGCATCAGCAGAGCCCCGCAGCGGCTGCACTGCCGCGCCACCCGCAGCAGAAGCTCCCTCGGCGAGGAGACGCCGGTGGGATTATTGGGCTCGCAGACAAACACCATGCCGACGCCGGGGGTGATCGCCTCCAAAAAGCCGTCGTCCAGCCGAAAATCCCTCTCCTCCCGGAGAAAATAATGCTCTACCCGACAGCCGCAGGCGGCCAGCGCCGACTCATACTCGGCAAAGGCCGGGGCGGTGACCAGCGCTTTGCGGGGCTTTTGGGCCAGCACCGCGCGGAAGATCAGATCCGCCGCCCCGTTGCCGCACAGCACATAGCCCTCCGGCACCTCTTCATGGGCCGCCAGCCTCCGGCACAGGGAGCGGCAGAGAGGGTCGGGATACCGGTCGGCGGCTTCGGCGGCTTCGGCAATGGCCTGTTTTACACCCTGGGGCACACCCAGCGGGCTGACATTGGCGGAAAAATCCAGCGGCTGCGCGCCGTATTCCTCCGAATATCCGGCCCAGTCCCCGCCGTGCACCAGCGGCGCCGGAGAACTGCCGGCCTGACAGTTTTGGTTCATGGTGTCGCCTCCCTACAGTAAAATAAAACTATTTGGTGAAGCGTGCCCGCTCTCGGAGCCCGTTCCTCCCGCGATTTCCAAACGGGCCCCGAACGGTGGACCCGGTCGCAAACGCCGCCCTTCCCGTGCCCCTCCGCACAGACCATACAAATCTTCACGCCCCCCGAACACTTCCATCCAGGAGACACAATTCCTATGGCCTCAGAACGGAATAAGGAAAAAAGCTCAAGGCGGTTTGCGACGGCTCCATGAAAGAGCAACGCGTCCGCGTTCGATGTGAAAGCGCAGCCGTTGTGTTTGCATTCCATCAGGGAGTAGCTGCGGCTTTTGGCCCTGCATTCGCGCCTTATTTTCTATCTTTGCCACCGCATTTAGCACAGAACGTAAGGACGCGCAGCCCTCGCGGCCCCTATGCCCTTGATCTTTTATCCCGAAAAGTCCGCCCTTGACTTTTCGGGAAGAGGAGGAGCAAGGGAG
>CAZKRQ010000187.1:3925-4681 GCA_964555125.1 uncultured Oscillospiraceae bacterium | reverse complement strand
GACGAAATCCCCACCAGCACGCCCTCGCGTCTTCCGATCTCGCGCACCGTCGCGAACGCATCCCCGTCCGCGACGGTCACGACCTCATCATAAACCGACCTGTCGAGATTTTGGGGAACAAAGCCCGCGCCGATTCCCTGTATTTTGTGCGCTCCTGCCGTGCCCCCGCTCAAAACGGGCGAGCCCTCCGGCTCCACCGCAACAACCGCAACAGTGCTCTTCTTTTCTTTCAGATAGGCGCCAACGCCCGTGACGGTTCCTCCCGTGCCCACACCGGCGACAAAAATATCAACCGCGCCCTGGGTATCCGCCCATATTTCGGGCCCGGTCGCGCGCCGATGCGCGCGCGGGTTCGCGGGATTTTCAAACTGGGACGGAATAAAGCTGTCGGGCATCTCCTTTGCAAGCTCGGCGGCGCGCGCAATTGCGCCCTGCATTCCCCTGCTGCCCTCTGTCAGCACCAGCTCGGCGCCATAGGCCCGCATCAGCTTGCGGCGCTCCACGCTCATTGTCTCCGGCATTACAATGACCGTCCGATACCCTCTCGCCGCCGCCACCGCGGCGAGGCCGATGCCCGTATTGCCGGAGGTCGGCTCGATGATGACGGTATCCGGCCCCAACAGCCCGCGCGCCTCGGCGTCCTCGATCATCGCCTTTGCAACGCGGTCCTTCACAGACCCCGTCGGGTTGAAATACTCCAGCTTCGCCAGCAGCTTTGCTCTCAGCCCATGCGCCTTTTCAAGGTGCGTCAGCTCC
>CAZKRQ010000187.1:0-3915 GCA_964555125.1 uncultured Oscillospiraceae bacterium | reverse complement strand
AACAGCGGCGTGTTGCCGATCAACTGGTCGGCCGACGTATAGATTCTGCTCATGTTCTCTTATCCTCCAAAGTAATTTCGTTGTAAAACCCTGCGTTCGCGGCGACAATGCCAGCACAGACAAAGCCGCCCTGTCTCGCGGTATGGAGGATGCAACGTTCTGTAGCGCATTTTTGATAATTCCTATTTATTTACTATGTTTTAAAAAATTATAAAGTCTATCTCCATTTCTGTCAAGACATCAAAAGAAAAAACAGCTGTAAAAGCTGTTTTTTCTTTTGATGTTATTTGCGCAGGGGCTGCCCCGCGACATCTTTTTGTATCGAACAGCGACAAAGCTGACCTGAAAAAAAACCGCTGCCTCCGGCAAAACTCATATTGCGGGCTGTTTCCGTCCGGCGCCCCGGACAACAGACGCGACAGACGCGATACTCCCGGCGCTTCTATTCCATGATCGCCCACACGCGCGCCGGCAGGCCGGTCGCCCCTGCAATATTGGGATAGGCCGCGAGCAGCACGGCGCCGGCCGGCGGCACTTGATCGAGGTTGCACAGCAGCTCGATTTGCAGCTTTCCCTTGCCCAAAACATACCGCTCGCAGGCCAGATCGCCCTCCTGCGCCGCAACCCTGGACGCGTCGGTGTCGAGCGTCTCATGCCCGTTCGCGGCGGCGTTGCGCTCCTCATAGATATAGCGCAGCGCCTCGAGCGACCAGCCCGGAAAATTCTCGCTTCCGTCCTCCGCCGTGCCGGAAAGCGCCGCCATGTCCGGCCAACGGCTCGACCAGCCGGTATACAGCGCGACAAACGCCCCGTCGGGGATCGGGCCGTATTTTTTTTCGTAATCCCGGATGTCCTGCGCCGTGACGGCATAGCAGGGATCCTGCGCAACCTTGTCCGTGACGTCGATCACGCATAGGGGGAACACGCCGTCCTGAACCGAATACGCCTCGGACAGCGGCGCGCCCTTGATAAAATGCCCCGGAAAATCAATATGTGTGCCGAACTGGCCGGGGAACTTAAAGGTCTGTATGAGGCAATCGAGCATAGGCTCTCCCCAGTCATAGACCGTCTTTGCAATCTCAACCGACCCCTGCGGAATCCCGCTCCACACAGGGCTGTCATTGTCCACCCGATGCGAGAGCTCCACCCACCGCAGCTGCTTCGCCTTTTTTAATGCGTCCCATAATTGATACATCCGGCAAACCTCCTCAAGAATTACTGTCTCGAGTATAGCAAGTGAAAAAAGGCCTGTCAATTCGTCCGCGTCCGACAGTTCCTGTTTGCTTTTATTATTTCCTTAGCCCCCCTGTCCGCAGCCTTTATCTCTCCTACAGCCGATTCGGGAGGGAGCCTTTGCAGCGTCTTTTCGATTCTCCGTATTTGAAAATCATTCTCCCATGACCTGGATTTGCAGCGTCCGTTCCCTCGGACGCGTCTGATCAAAGTCAATAAAATACACATGGCCAAACGACCCCAGATCCGGCTCGCCGTCCACAACGATCAGCGTTGCGCTTCTTCCCATCATGGCTGAGCGAAGATGCGCGTCCGTATTGAGCGTCTCCGGCTTATCCTCGCCGTGCGCTTTGGAAAACTCCGTCAATTTGGGGCCCGGGTGCATATACTGCCCCTCCCTCCTGCATGTCGGAATCAGGGCTTCAAACACGTCTAACAAATCCTGCTGCAAAAACTCGAGCCCTGTGTAGGTCTCGTCAAACGAGCACTCCTGCACCGTCACCGAGCAGGTCGTGTGGTGTGTGCAAACGACACAAATGCCATTTTGGATCCCGGATCGGGAAACCGTCTCCTTCACCTGTTGGGTGACCATATGAAATGTTGGACGCATCCCGGTCGATGTGAGCTGAATGGCTTCTCTGAAAATGTTCATTTCTCTTCCCCCAGATTATAAAAATCCTTCGCTTCCCTTACCATCCGAATCATTTCCGCCGCAATTTCACAGGGTCGGCCGGACGCGCAAATCCCCGACGCCACGCCGACGCCCTGCGCACCCGCCGCGACCAGATCATACACCTGCTTTCCGCTCGTGATTCCCGCGGCCTGCTCCACAAGTATTTGCGCGTCCACCGAATGAATCGCCTGCTGCGACCGAAGGACAAAGTCCAGGTCATTCACCTTCCCGGACCCGATCAGCTCTGTCGGCTCGGGATTGATGATGTCGGGATGAAACTGTGCCAATGCCTGCCCCATCAGGATGGAGTCCGCGCAGACGAAGGAAAGCAGCCCCAGCTCATCCGCTCTCGCGATGGTCTCCCGGACCGCAGAAACGCTCATCGGCTTTTCGCAGTGGTTGATAACCACGCCCTGCGCGCCCGCAGCGCGTATCGCTTCCGGCAAAACATCCGCCATTCCGCGCCCCGGCCGCAGCAGATCCATATAAGGCGCAAAAACGATCAGATGCTCCGTATTCTCCGCGACCCGGCGTATTTCGGTATACGGCGCGATAAAAAGCGTATCAATGTCGCATTCCCCCGCAGCACGGTCGGCCGCCTGCGCCAGCTCTAAAACCGCATCGCCGTATAGATAATTCTTCACCCCAATTTCAAAAAAGGGGCTTCTGATCTTCTTCTTCAAAAACCCATTTCCTTTCCACAGCAAACAACAGCAATTCCCCTCTCCTTTGCGCGCATCAGCGCAACTGAGTCGAGTCCGCTATCCGTGACTATGATGTGTTTAGGCAAAAAGTGCTCATAGCTGATAAAGGACTTTGTCCTGAACTTGCTCGAATCGGCGAGAATATAAACGAGATCCGATCGGGAGGTCACCAGCCGGTCCATATTCCCCGTATCATTGTCCAGCGCCATAAGGCCGTCTGTCAGCTCAATGCCGTCGACCCCGATAAAGCTCTTGTTAAAATGAGCGCCGCGGATCGTGGCCTCGCTGGCATAGCCGGCTACATCCCGCCTCTGCGGACGATAAACACCGCCGGTCAGAATGACCTCGTTGTGCTCGCCGAGCACCTCGGCGTTGCAGATCGAGTTTGTCATAATCACAACCCCGGAGAGCTCCTTGCGCGCGATTCGGCTGGTCAGGCTGCGCACAAAGCACTCGGCCGTTGTTCCTCCGCTGACAAATATGATGTCGCCGTTCTCAACCTTAGAGCTGGCATATGCGCCGATGCGCTCCTTCTCTTCCGTATGTTCTATCGCTTTTCTCTCAAAAGAATACTCCATCTCCGATACAGGTTGCGCAATCGTCTGAAGGCCGCCCCCATAGGTGCGCACCGCCAGGCCTTCCTCTTCCGCTGCCTTGCACATCCTGCGCGCCGTGGACTCCGACACTTCAAACAGCTGCTGGATCTCCCCCAGCTCCATTCTTCCTTTTTGAGCTAAAAGCGCTGAAAGACGTTCAAACCGCGTTTTCGTTTTTCCCATACCCTCGCACCAATCTATATTCTTTTTATTCATCTATCCTCGATAGATCAAGCCTTTACTATAAGTTTAAACGCGCGCCTCGCCTCTGTCAAATTCCTGCTTATCTCAAATGGGCGCGCAAAAAACCTGCCTGCGCACAAAGCTCCGCTTCCAAATCGTTTTCGGAGCACGCACATTCCAAATTCACCGCGCCGCTGTAATCATCGCTCTTTAACGCGGCAAAAATCCCGTCCCAATTCAGGCTTCCCCTACCGGGCATCAGGCGGTTGTTATCCCCTAAATGGACATGCTTTATCCACTGTCCCGCTCTTCTCAGCGCTTCGCACACGTCGGCCTCCTCGATAGACATGTGAAACACATCCGCCAATAACCCCGTGCCGGGCATGGAGACGCGCTCAAGAATCTCAAGGTTGTCCTCCAGATTGTTTAAATAAGGCGACTCGTATCGGTTGATTGGCTCCAGCAGCAATTTTGCCTCCCCCTGTATTTCTGCGGCGAGCTCGGAAAAGATTTCACAAAATCTTTT
>CAZKRQ010000186.1:0-4683 GCA_964555125.1 uncultured Oscillospiraceae bacterium | reverse complement strand
GGAAGCAATGGCGGGACTCGCCCTGCGCCCGCAAGTCCCCCGTTTTCGCGTCGGTGACGCGATAGCGGATGGTCAGGCGCGCCGCCGTGATCTGCGCGACCTTCACGCGCACCTCGACCACGTCGGCGAACGACACCGGCGATTTGTATTCGCAGCTGACGCCGATCACCGGGCTGATGATGCCGTCGCTCTCCATTCTGTCATAGCCATAGCCGCACTGCTCCATAAAGTCGACGCGCGCCTCTTCAAACCAGCGGATATAGTTGGCGTGGTGCACCACGCCCATTTTGTCGGTCTCATAATACTGCGCCTTGCGGCGATACGCCCTCATTTTGACCACCTCACAGCACATACAGCGCAATCGTCAGAAAGTGGCAAACGCTCCCGGCCAGCACAAACAGGTGAAACACCGAGTGGAACCAGCGGCGTTTGCTGCCCACCCCATAGAGCACCGCGCCGAACGTATAGAGTATGCCGCCCGCGACAAGCAGCCAGAAGCCGGGCCGCGGCAGCGCCGCATAGGTCGGCCCAACCGCAAATAAGATACACCAGCCCATGCCGAGATAACAGACCATCGAGAACACGCGGTATTTGCGCAGATCAATCGCTGTCAGGGTTACCGCCAGCGCAGTCAGCCCCCAGACGACGCCGAAGACCGTCCAACCGACGGCGGGGCGCAGCCGCGCGATCGCGCAGACGCAGACCGGCGTATAGCTGCCCGCGATCATAAAATAGATGGTGCAGTGATCGATGACCTGAAACACCTTTTTCGCCATCGGCGGGCGCAGGCCGTGATAAACGCTCGACATGGTATACAGCAAGACCATACAGACGCCGTACACGATCGCCGTCAGCACACCCGCCACGCTTCGATGCCACGCCGCGACAATCACGCAGATAAACAGCGCGACGACGGCGAAGCCGCCGCCCACGATGTGAGACACCATGTTAAACCGCTCCTCGCCGCGCGTATAGTCCGGCAATTTTCGCGCCGCAAGCGGCGTTCTTTTCACTCGCTCCATTTCGCCAACCCCGCGGCGGACCCGCGCCGCTTATTCTCCGTCCGTTTTCTTCTTGCTGTAGCGCAACGCGCAGATCTCGTCGCCTTTCGCGATGCACTGGGGCAGCTCGAGCACGCTGCCATAGGTCTCCCCGATCGCGTGGTCGCCGCACATCGCGATGTCGCACAGTTTCGCGATCTCCTCGTCGGTGCAGCCCGCCTTCTGCCACGCCTTGACGAGCGGACAATAGTGAAAGTCGATAAACAGGCGGTCGTCGGTGCTCTCCTTGATCTCCATCTCGAAGACAAGCTGGGCCGGCTTGGTGAACAGCGTCTTTCTCAGCCCCTTCAGGCTGTCGGTTCCCCCTTTTTGGACAAGCCCCTCGCCCTGGGACAGCCCGCAGCGTCGAACCGCCGCCGAGCCGAAGTCGCTCCAGTCGAGGTCGCGCTTTCCTGCCTCGTCGCACAGCAGATACAGCCAAAACGCGCGGTGCTCCAGCTGGGCGCGGATCGCCTGCAAAATCGCGTTTTTCTTTTTTGGTTCGTTCACTACCTTGCTCATCCCTTAGTCCTCCACTCTATTTCGTTTTTCCAATCATACCATAAAGCGGCCGCCGCGGCAACGCTCCCGGCGGCGGTCAATCCTCCCCGCGCTCACGCTTCGCGTCGCGCTCCATCCTTTCGCGACGCCGCTGCTCCTGCTCCTCCCTCTGCTTCTTAAATGTCGAAGCGAAGAAAATGGGATAGCTGATGATCGCGAACAAAAACACCCCGTAAATCAGAAAATTGTCCATTCACAATACCCCCTTGCGGCGCCGGCCATATTGCCTAAACGGCGCAGGCGCTCCCGCCCCGGCCGGAAGCCGCTTTGTTTTTTATTGTATCACAAATCAAAGCCAAAAGAATAGGCCCGGGCGCCCGCCTTCCCCGTTTTCTTCCCCGCGCGCCGCATACGCGATTCCGGCCAAGGCCCCCCCTTATTCGGCAGAAAAAAACGCAGCGCAAGCGGGCGGCAAAGAGCCTGCCGGGCCTGCGAAACAGGGAGACGGCCTTCCTTTTTGAAGCCGCCGCCCATGCGCCCTGCGCTCAATACGACAAAATCCACCGCCCGCCCGCGCTATAGTGAGAGGAATCAAATTCCATACGACTTGCATTTTTTCGCAAGATCGTATATAGTTAAGAGTACTTCGGAATGGTGTATTTTCAAAGTTACCCAAAAGGAAAGAGAGAATCTCCATGAAAAAGAAACTGATTTCACTCGCCCTTGCGGCGGCGCTGCTGCTTGTATTTGTGCCGTCGGCGGGGGCCGAAAACGGCGACGGCGTGTTGTCCCGCCTGGAATATCTTCAGACGCAGCCCGGCTATCGCGTCGGAGACGCCGAATACAACTGCTATACGTTCGTGCAGCGCATCGTCAACTTTATCTATGACATCAACGGCGCGAACATCAACTATCACGGCGACTACATCTCCAGCAACAACATGATGCTCATCGGGCGGTGCTATACCTCGATGAACTGTTCCATCATGAGCTGCGCAGGCAAGGACCCCGCCAGCCGCGAGGCGCAGGGCTACACGATCGGCGAGGTCACGCTGGAAAACGTGCGCACCCTGATTGGCCGCGCCCTGCCCGGTGACGTATTGCAGGGCCACCGCGGCTTCAACGTGCACACCATGATCATCGAGGCCATCCAGCGGGACGCAAACGGCGTCCCCGTCAGCGTCACCGTCTATCACGGCAACGTGATGGACTCGGTGCAGATCACGACCTATTCGCTTGAGGAATTCGTCGACACTTACGGCCACGCGCTCTCGGTCTATCGCGCGAACAATTACTACATCATCGACAGCGGCACCTCCCTCTATTTTGACCCCAACGGCGGCACCGCCACCTATACGAGCAAATTCGTGGACGGCGGCAGCACGGCCGGCGCGTTGCCCGCCGCGCAGCGCGCGGGATATTCCTTCACCGGTTGGTATGACGGGGATGGCCGCGCCTATTCCGAAAGCAGCGTGCCGCTCGGCTTTGCGGTCGAGCTGACCGCCCGCTGGGACGCGAACGACTACACGGTCAGCTTTAACGGCAACGGCGGCACGACGGATGCTTCCCCAAAAACCGTGACCTATGACGGCAGCTACGGCTCCCTTCCCGAGGCCGACCGCGAGGGCTATACCTTTGACGGCTGGGCGCTCGACAAAAACGGCGCCAGTCGCGTCAGCTCCGGCACGGCGGTCAAAACGGCGAAGGATCATACCCTGTACGCCATGTGGACGCCCAACCGCTACGACGTCGATTTCGACCCGACCGAGGGTGCGCTCGCCGATCCCTCGGCGACGGTCACCGTCGATTTCGGCGCGCCCTACGGCGAGCTGCCCACCCCCGAATACGCGGGCTATCTCTTCCTCGGATGGTCGACCGACGAGGAGGGCAACAATCTCATTGACGGCAACACCAACGTGTTTGTCCCGGATGACCACACCCTCTACGCGCAGTGGATCAAGGAATTCCACGGCACACCGGGCGGCTTTGAGGCCGCAAGCACCGGCACGAATTCGGTCTCGCTGCGCTGGAACGCCGTTCCCGACGCGACCGGCTATGAGATTTATAAAACCGAGATGCGCAGCGGAAGCGAGCGGCTTCTCGCGACGGTTGACAGCGCCGCGACCGCCTACACCGACACAAGCTGTGAAGAGGGCGTCTCCTACAGCTACCGCATACGCGCCGTGCAGGCCTTCAGCACGGTTACACAGTACGGCGCCAGCACGCCCGCCCTTTCGGTCGTGACGGATGTTGCGCAGCCCGAACAACCCGCCCGTTTCCGCGTTTCGGAGACGGCCCCCACCTACGTCTCGCTTTCCTGGGCCTCTGTGGAGAACGCGACCGGCTATGAGGTCTGGCGCTCGACCACCGGCACCGCAGACAGCTTTGTAAAGCTCTATATCACGACCAGCAACACAACAACCAACACCGGGCTGGAGCGCGGCACGGTCTATTATTACAGGATCTGCGCGATTCGCGAGGCCGGCGATTCGGTCGGGTCCAGCGGCTTTACCGACACGGTCGAGGTGACGACCCGCGCCTGACGCGCAAATTTCCCCGATGACAGATTTTGCTCAAGCTGCACTTCTGCGGATGTACACTTGCAAAATAGTCAGGATCTCCGGCAAAGCTGGGAACTTGGGATAATCTTCAAGAATATGGTACGGACAGAGCCCCATTAGGGGCCGTGAATGGGTCGGCCAACTGCATTGTTGACTCATCGCGGCTTCTGATGGGGCCTTTTTCTATACCTTGGGCTTCTTACATAAACGGGCCGACGAACCCTTTCAGGCTGATTTGGTCTGCAATCTTGTCCCCTTCCATATGGCGCCGGATGCACTCTTCGCCCTGCTTTTTGTCCCGGTCCACTGTATCGATACAATATCTCCTTGATCAAAAAAGCCAATCCCCCCCATACTTGTCTTTCAAATTCTCGTGCCGGTCAAAAATTATCAAGTGACTTTTTCCTTTGGGGTATCCCTTGATTTGTGATACATCATATTTTGGTGGAATGTCTATCAGTATATGAATGTGATCCGGGCATGTCCGTGTTCTTGCGATTTCTATTCCCTTCTGGTCACACAATTCCCTCTGAATATCACCAATGTTCTCTTTGACCCATTCATAGATCATCTCGCAATAT
>CAZKRQ010000185.1:0-4758 GCA_964555125.1 uncultured Oscillospiraceae bacterium | reverse complement strand
ATAAATTAGGTTTTTGGCTGCATGGCGGTTTCTCTGGCCCCATTTTTTGTTTGAGGGATGCGCAATTTCTCTGTCAAAGAGAAAGCCGCGTTTTGATAAAATCCGAGACTTTTGGGGCAAAACACTGAGAGCAAAGAACCCTCTTTCACAAGGCGTTCTTTTTTGCTGCGGTTCCTTGTTGCTTTAGCGAATCCCGGCGCGCAGCGCCCACTGCGCGACAGCGCAGCAAAAAAACATAAAACAACCTATAGAACTTCCAATCCCACACCAATCCGGCCACGGGTTTCCAAAGGGGTACACCCCTTTGGCGCCCGTGCGGGGCGCGTAGCCCCGCGGTCTTGCCCTTGCCCTTTAATCAGACACGGAGAATACCGAAAATGTTTCAATTCGCTTCCTACGATGTGATTGTGATCGGCGCCGGCCATGCGGGCTGCGAGGCGGCGCTGGCCGCCGCGCGCAGCGGCGCGAAAACAGCGGTTTTTACCCTCGCGCTCGACGCGATCGCCAATATGCCCTGCAATCCGTCCATCGGCGGCACGGCCAAAGGCCATCTGGTATTTGAACTGGACGCTCTGGGCGGGGAAATGGGCCGCGCCGCCGACGCGACAACGCTGCAAAGCCGGATGCTCAACACGGCCAAAGGCGCGGCGGTGCATTCGCTGCGCGTGCAGGCGGATCGCCGCGCCTACCACCACTACTACAAACGGGCGCTGGAACGGCAGGAAAACCTCGACATTCTTCAGGACGAGGTCACCGAAATTCTCTGCGAAAACGGGGCCGTTTGCGGCGTGCGCACCTATCTCGGCGCGGAACACAGGGCGAGCTGCGTCGTGATCGCGACAGGCACCTATCTCGGCGGCCGCATTTTTGTCGGCGAGGCGAGCAAGGAGACCGGCCCCGACGGCGTCGGCGCGGCGACCCGCCTGACCCGCAGCCTTGTTGATTTAGGGCTCCCGATTCGCCGGTTTAAAACGGGCACACCCGCGCGGGTGCACCGCCGCAGCATTGACTTTTCCGCGCTTGAAATACAGCGCGGCGACAGCGATATCGTGCCCTTTTGCTTTTACGGCGGCGCACAGCCCGAAAATAAAACCACCTGCTGGATCGCCTACACCAACGAGCGCACCCATGAGGTGATCCGCCAAAATCTCGACCGCTCGCCGCTCTACGGCGGAAAAATCGAGGGCATCGGCCCGCGCTATTGCCCCTCTATCGAGGATAAGGTCGTTCGCTTCCCCGAAAAAAAACGGCACCAGATCTTTGTCGAGCCCTGCGGCGAGGATACCGACGAAATGTATTTGCAGGGCATGAGCAGCAGCCTGCCGCTCGACGTGCAGATCCGCTTTTACCACACAATCCGCGGCTTTGAGCGGCTCGAGCTGATGCGCCCCGCCTACGCCATCGAATATGACTGTGTCGACCCGCTTGCGCTCGGCCCCACACTCGAGCTGCGCGCGATCGGGGGCCTTTTCGGCGCGGGGCAGTTCAACGGGACCAGCGGCTATGAGGAAGCGGGCGCGCAGGGCTTTGTCGCGGGCGTCAACGCCGCGCGCCGTGCGCTCGAAAAACCGCCGTTGATCCTCCCGCGGGAGAGCTCGTATATCGGCACCCTGATCGACGACCTCGTCACCAAAGGCACCAACGAGCCCTATCGCATGATGACCTCGCGCAGCGAATACCGCCTGCTGCTGCGGCAGGACAACGCCGACCTGCGCCTGTGTGAAACGGGACATTGGCTGGGCCTGGTAGCCGGCGAAAAATATGAAAAATTTCTGCAAAATAAAGCGCTGGTCGAGAGCGAGCTCGCGCGGCTGAACCGAACCGCCGTGCGGCCTGGCCCCGAGATCAACGCGCTGCTCGAGCAGGCGCAAAGCGCGCCGCTCACCGCCCCGGCGACCCTCGCTGCGCTGCTGCGCCGCCCCGGCGTAACCCTCGCCGCGCTTGCGCCGTTCGACCCGGAACGGCCCGCGCTGACCCGGATGCTCGAGACCAAGATCGAGACGGAAATCAAATATGAGGGCTATCTCAAGCGCCAGCAGACCGCCGTCGCGCGCCAGAAGCGGTATGAGGAGACAGAAATTCCCGACGGCTTTGATTTTGAGGCGGTCAAGGGCCTGCGCCTCGAGGCGAGGCAGAAGCTCGCGGCCCTGCGCCCCCGCTCGCTCGGCCAGGCGGGCCGCATCAGCGGCGTGAGCCCCGCCGACATCTCGGTGCTCACAGTCTGGCTCGCCAAACAGCGCCGGGCGCAGACGGAGGAGGAAAAGCGATGACCTTTTACCTTTCCCTGTTGCCGAGCCGGAATTCCGTCCGCGCGGGCGAGCCGTTGAATGTGCTGTTACTTGCGCGCAGCAACGGTGCGGACAGTCCGCAGCTCTTTCGATTCTGGGTGCGCGGCGAGTCGGCGGACGGCGCGGGCTGGCAGCTCGCGCTGGAGGAGGAGAGAGCCCTGCGTCCAAATCACAACGAACACCTCTATTTTCAGATTCCGTCCGCCGCGTTTGACGGTCAGGAGGAGGTGACCCTCGCCGCGGGCGACGCGCCGCCCGTCCGGGACAATAAGCTGTGCAAGCTGATTACGGTCCTTCCCTGAGGAGATTGCGACATGCCGTATGCTTCGGTCGACGCATATATCGCGTCCTTTACACACCCCCGGCGGGAAAAGCTCGCCGCGCTGCGCGCGCTCATCCGCGAAACAGCGCCCGATTGTGAAGAAAGGCTCGCATGGGGCGCGCCTACTTATTATCTGTGCGGCCGCTATTTTGTTCAATTTGCGGCGGCGAAGCGCTGGATTGGTTTTTACACAAGCCCGGCGGCGCTCGCCGAATGCCGCGACGCACTCGCCGGTTTTGAGACAAACGAAAAAAACACCGTCCGCCTTCCCTGGCTGGAGAATCTGCCGCGCGAAGCCGTCAAGGGGCTGTTATGGGCGCGCAGAAAAGAGCTGGAAGCGGAGATAAAGGAGAAGAAGCCATGATCGACGCCGCAAGACTCGCCGCAAACGCCGCCAAGCTCGGCCTCGCGCTGACAGAGGAGCAGCTGCGCGCCCTCGACGCCTACGCCGGGGCTGTCGTCGAGCAGAACAGGGTCATGAACCTCACCGCGATCACCGACCCCGAGGGGGTCGAACACAAGCACCTGCTCGACAGCCTTGTGTGCGCGGCCTGCCCCGAGGTGACGGGAAATGTCGTCGATGTCGGAACCGGGGCGGGCTTTCCCGGTGTTGTCCTGCGGGTCGCGCGGCCCGATTGCGCGCTCACCCTTGTCGACGCGACCGCGAAAAAGCTCGCGTTTATCGAGCGCGCCTGCGCGGCGCTCGGCATCGAGCTGCGCACGGTGCACGGCCGCGCGGAGGAGCTGACCCACCGGGAGGCGTTTCGCGAGCGGTTTGACTGCGCGACCGCGCGGGCCGTCGCGAATCTGGCGTCGCTGTGCGAATACTGCCTGCCCTTTGTGCGGGTGGGCGGGCATCTGGTCGCGATGAAGGGCCCCGAGGCGCTCGCCGAGCTCGAGGCGGCCCGCGCGTCTCTCGCCCTGTTGGGGGGGCAGCTTGTGCGGGTCGACCGGCGCGCGCTGCCCGACGGAAGCGTCCGCACCCTCGTTATCGTCAAAAAAATATCGCAAACTCCGTCAAAATACCCCAGAAGCGGAAAAAATATCACAAAAAACCCGATCCAAAAGGCGTGAAACCGGCGATTCGTCCGCTTTTCTGTCGATGGAAAGTTCTGGAAAAACCCCCGTCTTTCTGTTAAAGTGAAAAACAGAAAGGCGGGGCTTTTCATGAGATTTCTAAATAAAAACAAGCTGCAAGCGGCGATGCTGCCCGTGTCGGCGCTGCGTGAAAATCCGGCGGCGATCCGGCGCTGGATGGACCCGGACAAGCTCGCGCAGCTACAGGAGAGCATCCGGGTCAACGGTATGCTGGAGCCGCTCGTCGTCATGAAGGACAAGCTCGATTATCTCGTGCTTTCGGGAGAGCGCAGGCTCGCCGCCGCAAAACGTCTTGGGCTCAAGCGGGTGCCGGCGGTGACGGTGCCGCCGCGCACCGGGCTCGAGATGCTGACCGCCGCGCTGTGCGCCGGCATGCAGCGGGAGCCGCTGACCTGTTTTGAACAGGCCCGCGCCTATCAGAGGATCATGGAGCTCACCGGCAAAACGGCCGAGGAGACGGCCGAGCTGCTCGGAATACTGCCCGAGACGATCGACCGGCGCCTGCGCCTGCTCACGCTTGACGAAGACGCCGCCACGCTCTGCGAGGCCGCGAACCTACCCGAAAAGCTGATCGAGCGGTTGATTGCGTTGCCGCGCAGCGAGCGCAACAAGCTGTTTTTCGGGCTCTTCAACGAGGCGGTCGATCTGGCTGAGCGCGCGCGGACCCTGCGCGAGCGTCTGCGGGTCGACGCCGACGAATCGCCGCTGCGGTCGATCGCGATCAAGGATGTGCGCATCTTTTTCAACACCATCGACCGCGCCATCGACGTCATGAAAAGGGCGGGCGTCGAGACAACAACCGAGAGGCACGACTACGACGGCCTGATCGAATACTATATCCGCATCCCGACAATGGATGCGCTCGAGCGCCGATAAATGCGGCCGGATATTTTTTGCTAGCAACTCTTCCAAATACAGCAGAAAAGGGCATCGCCGTCTCCCCGCGGCGCGCCCTTTTTTGCGTATTTGATCGCGAAGGTCGTGAGGGCTGCGCACCCTCACACTCCGCGCCAAAGGGCCGCAGGCCCTTTGGAAACCCGTGGCCGGATT
>CAZKRQ010000184.1:767-4777 GCA_964555125.1 uncultured Oscillospiraceae bacterium | reverse complement strand
AGCGCCGCCCGCATCCCTCCGGCACCCGTCAGCACCTCCCGCCGCAGCAGGTCGGCGTGGATCTCATCGCAGAATATAAACACGTCGTTCGCAAAGCAGATTTCCGCGACGCGGCGCAGCTCCTCCTCCGTCCAGACGCGGCCCGTCGGGTTATGCGGGCTGCAAAAGAAAAGCAGGGTATTGCGCGGGTCCTTCGCTTTTGTTTCCAAATCGTTGAAATCGATCGTGTAATAACCATTTGTATTGATTAGCGGCGAATACACCGGCGTGCGCCCGTATTTCTTGATCGAATCGTCAAACGGGTGATAGCCGGGCGTGTGCACGATTACGCCGTCTCCCGGCTTTGTCAGCCGCTCCACCGCGACCTGCATCGCCGTGACGACACCGCTTGAGGTGACGATCGAATCAAAGCCCACCTCCAGGCGATGGCGCCGCTTCATCCAGTCGATGACGGCGAGATAATAGGCCGGGTCAAGCGCCTGGCTGTAGCCGAGGATGCGCCGGTCGAGCCGCGCCTTCATCGCGTCGAGGATCGGCTGCGGGCAGGCAAAGTCCATATCCGCGACCCACATCGGGATATGCTTCTCCGGCAACAGCGGGTTGATGATCCTGCCCGTTTCGTATTTGACGCTGTTGGTGCCCTCACGGTCGATAATCTCGTCGAAATCAAATTCCATTCCCGTCGCTTTTTCGCTCTCGACCCGCCGCTCTGTTTTGGCGGCCTGTGTCTCGCCTCCCCCGATGCGCGCGAGCATGGCGGCGATCTCCTCCATGACCTGCGGGGTGAGCTTATCGGGCAAAAGCTTCGCGCAGGTGCGCAGCGTCAGCTGCTTCGCAAGCCCCAGCGACGGGTGATCGGTCAGCCCGGGCACAATCCTGTCGACCTCGGCGCGCGCTTCTTTGTTCTTCATCAGATCCTTTATCTTGGAATCCACCGTCAACGCCATGCTGTTCGCTCCTTTATTCTGTTCTAAGCTGTTTTTATCATACCATGCGGGCGATCCCGGCGCAACCCGTTTTCACCTTCAATTCCCGATGCAAGCCCGCGCCTCTTCGTCAAAACGCTCCCCCGCGCGGGCTTTTCACCCGGAAACGGAGGAGCGCAAAACGATTACCGGGCGGGGCCGCCCTGCGGCGCCGCCGACTCGTCAAAAATGTAAACCGCCCCCGGATGGTCGAGGAAGGCGCCGACCGGCAGCGCGCCGACCTCGTCGAGAACGTCCGCCGCCGCCTTTTGTTTCTTTTCTCCCGTCGCGATCACCAAAATCGTTTTGGCCTTTTTCAACGCGTCGAGCGTGATGGTCGCGCCCCTCGTCGGGGTCGCACCGCCGCCGAAATATTTGCGACCGACCGTCTGGGTCGTCTCGCTGAGCGGCACAAGGGAGAAATCGCCCTGCGTGGCGGTATCCGGCTCGTTGAAGCCGATATGGCCGTTCACGCCGACGCCGAGCACCGCCAGATCGAGACCGCCCGTCTGCGCCAGCACGCCGCACATTCTGCCCGCTTCGGCGTCCGCGTCAACGCGGCGGCCGTCGAAGCAGTCGATCCGACTGCGCGGGATCCCCGCCGGGCCATAGTAGCTGCGGTTCATCACCTCTATGCAGCTGCCCGCGTCATCGGGTCCGAGCCCGATCCACTCGTCAAGGCCGATATAATGCGCGTTTCGCAGCTCCAGCTCTCCCGCCCGCTGCCTCGCTATCAGAAGCCGGTAGCAGGCGAGCGGCGTGTCGCCCGCCGCAAACGTGACGGTCAGCTCCGGCTTTGCCGCCAACGCGGCGGCGATGATGTCCGCCGCGCGCGCGCTCGCCGTTTCATGGTTTTTTTCGATCAGTATCGTCGCTTTCAACTGTTGTTCGCCTCCGTTTACAATCAATTCGGCTGCGCGCGCTCGGCCAAAACGCCGAACAGCGCGGCCAACAAAGCGATCGCCGCCGGCAAGAGCATCCCCGCGACAAAAGAGATCGAGGTGCTTAAAAACGCCATCGCGAGCGGCACAAAAATGCGCACCACGCTCATCGCGAACAGCATAACCGACGTCGTCATGGTGGTCTTTCCCTCATAGCCGATCGCGCACTCGCTGAGCATCACCGGCATAAAGTGCCCCGTCACGAGGCCAAACGCACCCGAGGCGACGCACATCGCCGCGGCGCTGTTCGCCGCGACCCCGCCGCAGATGAAGACCGCGCCCAGCGCACACCCCAGCGCAAACAGCCGCAGGGGCTTCATGCGGATACCCGACACGCAAAAGCGGTTCACTGTCGCGCAGATCCAATAGACCGTGATCGACACCGTGCCCAGCGCTGCCGCGTCAAAGCGCACCGTCATATAGCGAACGATCCACACCAGCAGCGCGTTCTGGGTCGCAGAACCCAGCATCCCCGCGACAAGCATGAGCAGATTTCGCTTTCTTTTCAGATAATCGGTGACATCCCTCAGCCGCAGCGGCTGCTCCTCGGTCGCCGGAACGCCGCCCAGCCGTCTGGTGCGCAGCGCCAGCGCCAACACGGCGCACATCGACAGACCGGCAAAGCCGGCGAGCGCGTAGTGTACGCCGCGCCAATCGCTCACCCCTAACAGCCAGCGAACCAGCAGCGGCGTCAGCAGGCTGCCGATCCCAAACAGGCCGTGTAAAAAGCCGAGGAACTTCGGCCCGTCGGCTTTGTGCACGTCCACGATGCAGGAATTGGCATAGGAATCGGTCCACCCGCAGCCCATCCCGATCAGAACGCAGGCAACAAGGTAGAGCGCGAAGCCGGTTGCGCTGCCGCCGACCGCGAGCATCACGCCCTGCAACACACCTGCCAGCAGCAGCATCGTCAGCTTTCCGACCCGCCCCTGAATCAGCGGGGTGGTGACAAGCGCGAGCATCAGCCCCAGATTTATCATGCTGCTCATCAGGCCCTGACTCGTGCCGGGCAATGAAAACGCGTCGACAACCTCGTTGACGATCACGCTGGGCAGCGTATTGACCAGCGCATAAGAAAAGATGGAAATCAGAGCAGCCGCCGTCAACCCGCCGGCTGCCCTTCGCCCGGAAATTGCTTGCTGTTCCATTCCTTCACCTCTCAAAACGCCGCTTGGATGAAGGAAAAGCCGTCCGCAGCCTTTCACTTTAAAAGGACGACGGATGGCTTTTTCCTGCGGCATCAAACTGTCATTGTTTTCGCTTTCCGTAAAATGTTTCGGTCTCACCGCCCCGTGCACAGGCCGTCGCCGGGGCGCAGAGCGCAGCTTATTGCCGAACCTTTTTGCCGCGGTTATACAGCACGAGCAGGACCACCAAAACCGCGCCCATGAGGATGTTTCGCATCGGCTGTGAGAGGTTCAGCGCGGTCAGCGCGTTGTTGAGCATCACCATGAGCAGCGAGCCCGCGATGCTGCCCGTGTAGGAGCCCACGCCGCCCGAAAGGGCCGTGCCGCCGACGATGACCGCGATGAGCGAATCATACGCGTAGCCGTCAAAAATCTGGCACTTGGAGGCGCGCATATAGCCCACGCCCAGCATACCGGCGAAGGCCGCTAGGGTGCCCGAGATCACATAGCTCAGGATCTGCACCTTGTGCACATTGACGCCGTTCAGCCGCGCCGCGACCGAATTGTTGCCGACCAGATAGACCTGGCGGCCAAACCGCGAGCGGTTGAGAATATAGAACACCAGCGGGATGAGAATAATCCCATAAAGGGCCAGCGCCGGGATAAACCCGAGCACCTTGGAGGTGACGGTTTTCATGAACGTCGGCGACGCATAGCCCTGCGGGCTGCCCGCCGTAAAGACGTATTGCAGACGGGTGACCACGTTGCTGATGGCCAGAGTGACGATCATGGCGGGCAGGCCGATCTTGACCGCGCAGACGCCGTTGAGCAGGCCGACCGCCGCGCCCATGACCAGCACGAGCAGCAGGGCGGGAACGAAATGCCCGTCCTCATTGTTCATCACCGTCGTGGTGATGATCGCGGCGGCCGACATCACGGCGCCGACACAATCTATCACGACAAAGCCATTGAGCTAT
>CAZKRQ010000184.1:0-757 GCA_964555125.1 uncultured Oscillospiraceae bacterium | reverse complement strand
CGCCGACCGTCATATCCATGCCGCCGCTGATGAGCACGATCGTCTGGCCCGCGCTGGCGAAGCTCACCAGCAGCGTGAGCAGCAGGATCGAGGTAATCGTGTTGATATTCAGCGAGGTCGGCATCACGATCACCGTCAGAATATACAGCAGCAGCGAGATGATCACGGCCATGCGCGCCGGGCTGCTCTGCACAAACACCTTTGCTTTTTGGGAGAAGGTGAGACCCGTTTTTGTTTTTGTCGCCATCATTGCGCCCTCCCCTTCGCTTTTGCCTTTCGATCCTGATTCTTTACGTCGAGCTGGAGCGCGGCGCGCTGGCTCTTCGCCGTCACGATGGTCATGAGCAGACCGAGGAAGATAATCACGTCGGAGACAAAATTCTGCCAGTAAGAAGACAGCGAGAAGCCGGGAATCAGCTTATACAACAGGTTGAAGAAGTAATACACCGTGTTCTGAATCACAATCAGGAACCCGCCGCCGAAAACGCCGCACGCCATCGAGCCCCAACCGCCGAAGGTCAGGCCGCCGATAATGCACGCGGAAAGCGACCGAATGCCGTAGTCCTCGGCCTGAAGCGGGTTGCCCGAGGCGGTCATCAGGGTCAGGCAGATGCCGGCGACGCCGACGATCAGGCCCTTGAACAGAAACGCCTGCAGCTGCACCTTTTCGGGATTGATGCCGGCCGCAAACGCGTTGCGCGGATTGGTCCCGACCGCATAGATGTTGGTGCCGAATTTGGTGCGCTTGATATAGGCC
>CAZKRQ010000183.1:288-4809 GCA_964555125.1 uncultured Oscillospiraceae bacterium | reverse complement strand
GTCGGCTGCGGCATCAGCGCGCTGCTGCCCATCGACTATATCTCGGTTTCCCGCATCCGCCATCCCTCTCAGCGCATCCGGCCGGGCCTTCCTCTTCGATGTGCCGTGCGCTCCATCGACGAAAACGGGCGCCTGCTTTTGACCCACAAAGAGCTGCTCGGCACCTGGGAGCAGAACGCGGCGCTCTTTGCGGCCGGCGAAACCGTGTCGGGCATGATCCGCTCGGTGGAGGAATACGGCGTTTTTGTCGAGCTGACCCCCAATCTCGCCGGCCTCGCCGAGCCGTACAGGGGGGCGCGCGAGGGAATGGGCGCGAGCGTTTATATCAAAAGCATACTCCCCGACCGCATGAAGCTCAAGCTCGTCATTGTCGATTGCTTTGACGCCGAGCAGACGGCCGGCCCCTTCCGCTATTTTTTCAAGGACCGCCATATGGATCGCTTTCTCTTCTCGCCTCCCGGCTGCCCGAAACGGATGGAGACCCTCTTTGATTCCTGATTTTTCACATTTATCCGAAGCTCACGTTTACAGGAGCGTCCGCTTTGCGGCCGCTCCTTTTCGCCTGCGTCGACCCGCAGTTCCGCCCTCTCCCGGCGCAAAATAAAAATATACCAGGCCGCGGCGCCTGTTTTGTGCTATACTGAGAAAAACAGTCTTCCGCGCTGTGCGGCGCGCAGAGGGGCCGGGCGCGTCCGCCCCGATCGCCATTTTTGGCAAAGGAGTTTAAACAATCACGATGACAAACGAAACCTTCACGGCGGGCGTTGAGCCCGGCGGGTTGACCACCAACACCGAAATAAAAATTCTGATCTGCCATGTCCTGTGCGAGATCGAGATGCCGATCACCCAAACCGACCTGCTCAGCGCGCTGACCGACCGCGGTTATGCGAACTATTTCGAGAGCGCCGACGCGATCTCCGACCTGCTCGCCGCCGCGCTCATCGCCGAGGACGGCGACGGCCGCTTCACCGCCACCGCCAAGGGCCGCAGCATCGCCGACACCCTCTCAAGCGGCCTGCCCTACACCGTGCGCGAACGGGTCACCGCGCGCGCGCGGTCCCTCGCGCGGCGCAAATGCGCCGAGAACGACAACAAGGTCACGATCGAGCGGCAGGACAACGGCAGCTTTCTCGTGCGCTGCTCGGTCTGCGACCGGCACGGCGACACCGTTTTTGCCGTCGAGCTGACCGCCCCCTCGCGCGGCGACGCGCAGAAGCTTCGCGACAGCTTTCTCGACCGCCCCACCGATGTCGTTCGCAAAAACTATGAGCTCCTGACAGGGCAGCCTTTTTAGTCCCTGTCCTCTTCCTGCCGCAGCGGACAGGCCCGCCGCCATTTTTTCTGTTCCCGCGCGGCCGGCGCTCTGCGCGCAAGAAAGCGAGGAAAAAGCCTTTGGAATTCTGTTCTCTCTGCCCCCGCCGCTGTGGCGCGCCCCGCACGGCGGAGCGGGGCGACGGTTTCTGCCGCGCCGGCTCGCTGCCGCGCATTGCGCGCGCGGCGGTGCACACCGGTGAAGAGCCCTGCATCAGCGGCACGCGCGGCTCGGGCGCGATCTTCTTTTGCGGCTGCAATCTCCGCTGCGTTTTTTGTCAAAACAGCGGCATTTCCCGCGGGCGGAACGGAAAAGTCGTGAGTGAAGCGCGCTTATCCGAAATCTTCCTCGAGCTGCGCGCGCAGGGCGTGCACAATATCAACCTCGTGACGCCCTCTCACTATGCCGACCTGCTTGCGCGGGTCCTGCCCGAGCGTTTCGATCTCCCCTTTATCTGGAACAGCGGCGGCTATGACAGCGTCCGCGCGCTGCGCGCCCTGGAGGGCAAGATCCAGATCTATATGCCCGACCTCAAATATCTCGACGGCCGCCTCGCCGCGCGCTATTCCTCCGCGCCCGATTATCCGCAGGCCGCGAAAAGCGCGATCTGCGAGATGTTCCGCCAGGTCGGCCCGGCCGTGCTGGATGAAGCCGGCTTGCTGCGGCGCGGCCTGCTCATCCGCCATCTCGTTTTGCCCGGCTGCGTCGAAAACACGCTCGACGTCATCGACTGGGTCTGCGAGACCTTCCCCCGGGGCAGCGTCCTCTTCAGCCTCATGGCGCAATACACGCCCTGCGGCGAGCTCGGCGCCTTCCCCGAGCTCGCCCGGCCGCTTGCGCCGCAGGAATACCGGCGCGCGGTGGACTACCTCTATCTGTCCGGCCTCAGCAGCGGCTATCTGCAAGAGCTCGACGCAAGCGGTCGCGAGGAGATCCCGGCGTTCGACCTCACCGGCGTGTAGCCGCCCGCCGGACACCCGCAAGCCGGGCTTTCCTTCTCTCGCGCCCCTACGCTATGCGCACAATAGATATAAATCGACTTGAATCTTCGTCAAATCTGATATATCCGCCGAAATATCCCGGTTTGCTTGCACGCAAAATATTTTTAAGTTAAAATAGTTTTAATATAAAAGGAGTTTTGAAGATGGATCAGGCGCAGGAGGCCCAGCTCAACCAGTTTTTCGTCAACACCTTCAACGACATTCTCAATTTTGAGGAGCGCTATCTGAAGCACACCGGCGTGCGCGGCCTCTCGGTGCGCGAGCTGCATATTCTTGAGGCGGTCGCCGCGCTGGCGCCGCAGGGACGCAACACCATGTCGGCGACGGCAAAACAGCTGCGCATATCGGTCGGCGCGCTGACAACCGCGGTCAACACGCTGGTGAACAAGGGCTTTGTGCGCCGCAGCGCGCGGGAAGGCGACCGCCGCGTCGTTGTCCTTGAGCTGACGGAGCCCGGCCGGGAGGCAAACCGGAAGCACGACGCGTTTCACCGCGAAATGATTCGCAAGGTCGGGGAAATGCTCGACGACGCGAGCCTGAGCAATCTCTGCCAATCGCTCGCCAAGCTCTCGGCCTTTTTCAAGGCCCCCAAAAACGAAGCTTAAGGAGTTATCCATGGCGGTTATTATCACAGACAGCACCTGCGACCTGCCTCTCGGGGAGCTCGACGCGCTGCACATCCCGATGATGGCCCTCAAGGTCAACATCGGCGGCCGCGCCTACGCGGACAAACGCGAGCTCACCGACGAGGAATTCTATCGTTTGCTCGACACACAAAGCGAGCTACCCACCACGACGCTGATCAGCATCGGCGAATTTCTGGACGTCTACGCCGCCTATCCCGACGAGGAGATCGTCGTGATCACCCTCTCCTCCAACATGAGCGGGACCTATCAATCCGCTGTAGCGGCGGCCGAAATGGCCGGGCGCAAAAACATCTTTGTCGTGGATTCGCAGACCGTGACCGGCCCGCTCGGCCTTCTCGTAAAACAGGCTGCGCGGCTGCGCGACGAGGGAAAAACCGGCGCGCAGATCGCCGCGCAGATAGAGTCGCTCAAAAGCCGGGTTCGCCTCGTCGCGATGATCGACACGCTGAAATATCTCGTCAAGGGCGGCCGCATCAGCGGCGTGACCGGCGCAGTGGGCACTGTGCTCGGCATCAAGCCAATCATCACTCTGCGCGACGGCCTTGTGGTCAACCTCAGCAAATGCCGCGGCGTCCCGGCCTCGATCGAGGAGCTCATTCGCCTGACCCGAGAGGACTATCCGCTTGACCCGGCGATGCCCGTCTGTTTTGCGCACACCAACAACGAAACCGGCGCCCGGCAGCTCATGAAAGCAATGGGCCGTGAGGACTGCCCCGACGTCTATATGATCGGCAGCGTTGTCGGAACCCACGCCGGCCCCGGCGCCTTCGCGGTCTGCTATTTCGAGCGGCAATAAGCGCCTCGTCCTGCGGCGCGCCGCCGGGCGTCGCCCGCTCGCCGAGCGGCGAAAACATGCCTGTAGCCGACATCCCGCCGGAAAGATTTGTTTTCCGGCGGGGTGTCCTTTATAATAAGCAAGCCCGCGAAGCGGGAATTTTTTCGCGCATAAAGCGCGGATACCGGCCCATCGGCGACGCCGCGAGGACCGTCAATTTGCTTTACGAAAAGGGGCACGAGATCTCCCTTTGCTCTTATGCCCACAAAAGCCGCAGCGGCTTTATTCGGTCTGTGGTCGGTTTTTACGGCATGAAATACACAAAAATTGTGTGCCGGCTCTGGGGCGGGACCTATGGTGAAATCGTGGAGCGGGTGAAGCCGAAGCTGCTGATCGAAGACGATTGCAGGAGCATCGGCGGGCCGAAAAAATGCTGTATCACCGGTGTAAGCGCCGAAATAAAGCGGAATATTCGGTCGATCATTCTGCCCGAATTCGCGGGAATAGATAAAATTGACTTCGATGCGCTCACCTTGCCTTAGCGGCGGATTCGGCAATCGCTTTAAAACGCGGCGGCGCGAGCTTTGCGGACAAATCAAAACCACCCGTTGATGAACGGTTCCGGGATTTGAGGACAGTTCAACGGAAGGTGGTTTTTGTTTTGCTCTTCATGCAAAACAGCTTAAATGCACTAAATAAAGCCGCCGCTTGCCGCGACGGCTTTATCCCTCCAGCAATGTGCGGAGCTTCATGATGATTTTTCTCTCTGCGCGTGAAATTTGAACC
>CAZKRQ010000183.1:0-278 GCA_964555125.1 uncultured Oscillospiraceae bacterium | reverse complement strand
GGGTCGTGTCCAAAAGCTGTGCCGTCTGGCTCTGCGTCCTGTTTTTGCAAAACCGTTCGTTGAGAATGCGCCGCTCACGCTCGTCGAGCTGCGCAATCGCTTCGTTGAGCGAGAGCTTTTCGGCGATGCGCTCCTCTTCCCCCGTCACGGGAATATCGATGCTCTTCCCCTCCTCCTCGTCCTCCCCCGCGGTCAGCGAGATCGAGGGGCGCGCCGCGCACAGTGCCTCGACGAGCAGCTCCTCCGAGCAGCCGACGAGCGCCGCAAGGCAGTGTATG